>JBASYW010000050.1:0-15925 GCA_049277715.1 Dethiobacteria bacterium
AAAAGAGGGGGTCTCATACGTGGGGGGAGGGGCCATGCCGCTGGCAGAGCTTCCCACGTATCTGATTTCATACCGGCCCGAGGATATTTCACTGGAGGAGTTGATGAGAAGATTGCGGCGGGGAAACCCTCCGCTGATAGCGAGAGTCCAACAGGAACGCTTGTTTCTGGATATAAGAACCATCTTGCCCGGGCAGGAAAAGGAAGTTGTTACAACCATGATGAACGCGATAAATACCGAAGAATAGATCAAAGAATAATCTGAAGTTTATGGAGTGATACGATTTGGATGCGGTAATAATCGGCACGGCCGGCCACGTTGACCACGGCAAGACAGCGTTGATCAATGCGCTTACCGGGGTGGATACGGACCGGCTCAAGGAGGAAAAGGAAAGAGGCATCTCCATCGATCTGGGCTTTGCCTCCTTTTCTTTATCCGATGGCCGGGTGGCAGGGATAATAGATGTCCCCGGCCACGAAAGATTTATCAATAATATGCTGGCCGGCGCCGCGGGCATAGACCTTGTGCTGCTGGTAATCGATGCATCTGAAGGGGTTATGGCCCAGACCCGTGAGCACCTCAATATTCTTCAATTACTGGGGCTGCAGAAAGGGCTGGTCGTATTGACCAAGACCGATCTGGTTGATGAAGAATGGTTGGATATGGTGGAGGAGGAGGTACGGGAGGAACTCCAAGGTACTTTTTTGCAGGAGGGACCCTATTGCCGGGTATCGGCCGTAACCGGTGCGGGGATAGAGGAATTACGGGAGATGCTCGACCGGCTCACCGGAACGATTGCACCCCGTGATCTCCACGCACCGATGCGCCTTCCTGTTGATCGTTCCTTTACCATTTCCGGATTTGGAACGATAGTAACGGGCACGCTTATCCAGGGCCGAGTAGGCATTGGTGATATCGTGGAGGCACTGCCTGCGGGGGAGAAGGCGCGCGTGCGCAACCTTGAAGTCTTTAATCGTAGTGTAGATGAAGCTCTGGCCGGACAGAGGGTGGCGATAAATCTTTCGGGGGTGGAGAAAAAGGATATGGAGCGGGGGAGCGTGATCTGCTCCCCGGGTTATTTCAAGCGGACATCGATGCTCGATGCCAGCGTGACGATCTTAAGCAAGGCCTCCAGAGGTGTAAAAAAGCTTGATCCCGTGCATCTTTATCTCGGCACGACCCGGGTGGTGGCGCGGATGGCTGTTCTGGAAAAAGAGACCCTGCGGCCCGGAGAAAAAGGGCTTGTTCAGCTCAGGTTGGAATCGCCTTTGGTCGCCGACAGGAAGGATCGCTTTATCATCCGCTCATATTCACCGGTAATAACAATTGGCGGGGGGATGGTCCTCGATCCGTTTTCGGAAAGGAGGCCACGTCGTGCTCGCAAGGTGATCATAAAGGCCCTCCATGAACTGGAGAACGAGATCTTAACTTCCGGAACCGATAAATCTTATGTGATCCAGAAGATCAGTCAGTTAAAGATAGCGGATTTTCCGCGGCTTGAAACCGTTGCCCGTCTAGGGAAGGAGAAACTGGGAGCCCTCATCAAAGAGCTGGAAGACGAGGGTAAGATCGTAGAGCTGGGGGGCAGTTATGTAACAGCCGATACGCTGAAAAGATGGGAAGAGGAGGTAACATCATTTTTGGACAGTTACCACCGTAAATACCCCCTCTCGGCCGGGATGCCGCGGGCACAATTAAAGGGTGCCATCCCGGTGGAGCTCTCCATCAGAGAATATGATTCTTTCCTTGATAATCTAGTGGTCAAAGGGAAGATAAGCTGTCAGGGAGAGAAGGTCTGCAGGGCGGGTTTTACACCTGAACTCACTCCCAAGGAAGAAAATCTCATCAACAGGATCAAGACGGTTTTGGCCGAGGCACGATTTCAACCTCCCCCGACAAAAGAGCTGGCAACTTCTGTAAACCGGAAGATTGCCGATCTGGAATTATTGCTGGAATATATGATCGACCGCGGTTGGATAATCAAAATAAATGAAGATATGTATCTGCTCAATGCCTTATACGAGGAAGCACTGGAAGTATTGAGGAATCATTTTCACCATCATGATCAGCTTACGATGGCTCAATTTCGTGATTATCTGCAGAGTTCACGGAAATATATGCAGGCTCTGCTGGAACATTTTGATCAGAGGAAGTTTACAAAAAGGATGGGGGATTATCGTGTACCCTGGAAACTTTGAAAGGGGGACGGGCAGATGACGGAGAAAAAAATAAGATTGACTTCATTATCGCGTAGTGCCGGGTGAGCAGCCAAAATAGGTCCGGAGACCTTGGCGCAGGTTCTGCGCCAGTTGCCTTTATCGGAAGATCGGCGTTTCATAAACCGTGAAGAGAAGAACTCCGATGCCGGGATATTTCAGATTGCAGAGGATACCGCTTTGGTACAGTCGGTTGATTTTTTCACGCCGGTGGTTGATGACCCTAATTTGTTTGGAGAGATTGCGGCGGCAAACGCTTTGAGCGATATCTATGCGGTCGGCGGGACACCCATTACGGCTTTAAATCTCATTTCTTTTCCCTGCCATAAACTGGAGAGCGATATCTTGAGGGATATCCTTTTCGGTGGATATACCAAAGTTAAGGAGGCCGGGGCCGTCGTGGTTGGCGGGCACAGCATCGAGGATGATGAGCCCAAATACGGGCTGGCGGTTACGGGTGTGGTTGATCCGTGCAAAATCATTACGACTTCCGGTGCCCGACCGGGTGAGATACTGGTACTTAGCAAACCATTGGGGACAGGTATCATTACTACCGCTCTCAAGGGAGGGGTGGTCAATGAAGATCAGGCGGCGGAGACTATCAACGGGATGGCCGCTTTGAATAACAAAACAGCGCAGATCATGAAAGAGATCGGGGTTTCTGCCTGTACGGATGTTACCGGTTTCGGACTATTGGGACATGCGGCGGAGATGGCTGAATCAAGCCAGGTTTCCATCAAGCTCAGACAGGGCTTGCTGCCTCTATATCCCCTGGTGGAAGAATTGGCCGAACAAGGGTTTATTCCCGGCGGCACTTACCGTAACCTGGATTTTTATCGGCCTGTGATGGAGATGATGGTCGATGATGAGAAAAGGTTGAAGTTAATGGCGGATCCGCAGACCTCGGGCGGGCTTCTTATGTCCGTCCCGGCTGCGCGGATGCCGAAATTGATAGAGGCCATGGTGGAGGCGGGTATAGAAGGCTATCCCGTCGGAGAAGTAGTGCAGTACTCCGGCAGGTTGCTGTTTATAGAGGAATAACATTTTAAAACATCCGTTTATTAAATATCAGCGGAGTTTTATTTTATTCTCTAATTTTCATGTACTCACTGATGACCTCATCAAGATCTTTGCTGGCCTGAATAGTTTTGTTATCTAGAGGGTATCCGTTTATAAAATTGGTGTCGTACATTTTACCGCGCAATCCTTCTATTTTCATCTGAAGATGCTTTTTTTTGCGCATACAGTTGAGATTCTGTTTCATCATAAATCTCCCCGATTTTTAAGATGTTTGGATAGTTTCGACATCAAATGAAAAAACCCTCTTTTTTATGAAAAAAAATTCATATTAATACATTATTTTCTAATTAATTTTTTATTTCTTTAATTTCTATATACTTAGCAGGATTTATTCAAATTAATGTCGAAAGAGTAAAAACATTTAAATGTTATGCAATTGTGTCAAATTTCGGTTAGCGGGCAAGTTTCCGTTTCCGGCCGGGCCGGGTTGGGCCGGGTGAATATAATCAATAATTGTTATAATTTGTTCACAATTGGAATATTTATTGGTTGAAAGGAGGGTGATAATCCAGGTTGTTTTTAGGTCTTTTACTTCCGGGATTTTAACGGAGAAAGAATTTGTCAGAGCCGGATTATTAAAGGCAAACAAAATATATCTCTATGCGGGGTATGAAGATGAGCGTTGAAAACCATTCGTTTGCAGAAAAATTTGATTTACTGGGTTGTATCCAGTGCGGGAGGTGCACCGGGGGTTGTCCGGTTACCGTCAGAACCAATTTGAATCCACGTCGGTTTGTATATGATGCCTATAACAAAGATCTTCTGGATGAACTTTCCCATCTGACCGAAGTATGGGACTGCACCGGATGCCATACCTGTGCGGTAAGGTGCCCAAAGGGGTTAAAACCGGTGGAGGTTTTATTCGGATTACGCAGTTTGCTGGTTGAAAGCGGAAAGGTACAGCCGACGGTCAGAGATGCTCTGGAGAGCACCTATCTTGAAGGTAATCCTTGGAATAAAGCCAAGGCCATCCGCTATGATTGGATGGACGGCCTGGATGTAAAATTGGCTGAACCTGATCGGGAGGTGGAGAATCTCTTTTTCGTCTGTTGTACGATCGCCTATGATCCCCGTGTGCAGGTAACCGCCAAAAACATGGTCAAATTGCTCAATAAAGCGGGCGTGGACTATGCCTTTCTGGCGGAGGAAGAATCTTGTTGCGGCAGTGAGATCATCGCTTTGGGGGAGGAGGAGCTCTTTGAGGAGATGGCCGAGGAGGCCGTGGAGAAGTATAACGAGTACTCAGCCAGGAGGATCGTGACTCTTTCCCCTCATTGTTTGACCGCTTTCAAGAAGCTGGACGGTCTTAAGTCCGAAGTTATCCATTATACCCAACTTCTGGCTGAACTGATCGAAAAAGGACAATTAAGTTTTTCAGGCGAGTTGAAAGAGAGAATCGTATATCATGATCCCTGTTTCCTGGGCAAACAGAACCATATTTTTGACGAGCCCCGGAAGATTTTGCAGAGTATCCCCGGCGTAGAACTCGTGGAGTTTGAACGTTCCCGGGAACGCAGCCTGTGCTGTGAAGGGGGCGGGGGAAAGATGTGGGTGGAATCGGAATCGAAAAAAGAACGTCTGGCGGAAACAAGAATAAAAGATGCGAAACAGCTTGAGGCGCAGGTGGTGGCTGTGGCTTGTCCCTTCTGCGTACTTACTCTGGACGATGCCGTCAAGGCGTTGGGCTATGAAGAAGAGATGAGAGTGGCGGAAATAATGGAGCTCTTGGGCAGTGTAGAGTAAATGTAGAATTCAAGAAAGCTGGAGGTGGAGTTTTGTGAAGACTTTTGTTTGTATCAAGTACGTGCCGGATACGTCGGAAGCCGAGGTTAAACTTGACGATACCGGCAAGGCTGTAGATTCCAGCCGATTTTCATTTGATATCAATGATGCCGATAACTATGCGGTTGAGGAATCCGTGCTGATCAAGGAAGCCAAGGGAGGAGAAGTCACGGTAGTATCGATCGGGCCACAGAGTTCAGAGGTCATGATCCGCATGGCTCTTGCCAAAGGCGGGGATCAGGCCGTACGTATAGAAGATTCACGGATCAATATCTATGATCCTCTATGCGTGGCCAAGGTTCTGGCCGGAGCGATCAAGGGTCAGGAATTTGATCTGGTTCTTACCGGCTGTATGGCCAACGACGATGGTCAGATGGCCGTGGGGGTGGCGCTGGCGGAAGAACTTGGCGTAGCGCATGCGGCGATGGTCAAGAAGGTTGAAGTTTTGGACGGAAAAGTAAAAGTGAGCAGAGAGCTTGAAGGTGGATTAATGGAGGTTCTGG
Source organism: Dethiobacteria bacterium (assembly GCA_049277715.1). Lineage (GTDB taxonomy): Bacteria > Bacillota > Dethiobacteria > DTU022 > PWGO01 > JAAYSV01. Next base: position 5,582 of record JBASYW010000050.1, read on the forward strand.
AGTTGGCTTTTCCGGCCGTCCTTACGATCCAAACGGGTATCAATGAGCCCCGTTATGCACCGATCAGAGGGATCCGGATGGCTCAGAAAAAAGAGCTGAAAGTTATGAATCTTGATGATCTGGGCGTGCCTGCCGAACAGGTGGATGAGTCTGCCTCGTTGATCATTCTGAACAAGCTTTATATTCCGGAGGTTGTATCGGCGGCAGAGTTTATTGAGGGCGAGCCGGAGGAAAAAGCGGAAAAACTTGCTTCCATTCTGGTAAAAGGAGGTCATGTATAAGATGGGTGACGTATTTGTATTGGCGGAGCACAGGCAGGGAGCATTGCGTGATATTACCTGGGAAATGCTGAATCTCGCATCTCAGATTGCGCCGGATGCCAAGGGGGAGGTCGTGGCCGTATTGCTGGGCCATGGTCCGGATAATTTTGCCTCTCAGCTTGCCGGGGCATGTGACAGGGTTCTCTGTATCGATGACGCCCTGCTGGCTGATTTTAACGGCGATAAGTATCAGAAAGTTCTTGCGGCCCTGATAGATAACTACAAGCCTTTTATCATGATGGTTGGTCATACCGCTCAGGGTGTGGATTTTGCGCCCGCCCTGGCCGTGGAGAAAGGGCTTCCTTTTTTGACCGATGTGGTGGCTTTAAAAATTGAAGACGGCAGACCGGTCGCCGAGCGTCAGTATTATCAGGGGAAAGTAAACGGAGAATTTTCTTTCAAGAATGCGGAGACTTACCTCTTTACCATCCGTGAAGCTGCTTTTGAAGCAATTGAACCTTCCAAGCAGGGAAGCGTTGAGAAAATCGATTCCCCTTTGAAGGAAGATCTTGATTACCGTAAATTTATTGAATATGTGGAAGCTGAAGTGGGCGATGTTGATATTACCCAATCGGAATTACTGGTAGGGATCGGACGCGGGGTGCGTGAAGATAAAAACCTGCCCATGATGGAGGAGCTGGCAAATATAATCGGGGCGGATCTCTGCGGTTCCCGAGCTGCGATTGATGCGGGCTGGTTACCCCATGACCGTCAGGTAGGGACTTCGGGAAAAACGGTAAAGCCAAAGCTCTATATTGCAGTGGGAATCTCGGGTGCCTTCCAGCATCTGGCCGGAATTAAAGGAGCCAAAACTGTCGTGGCCATCAACAAGGATCCCAAGGCGCCAATCTTCACGGAGGCGGATTATGCTATTGTCGATGATCTGTTCAAGGTGGTTCCGAAGTTGGCCGAAAAAATTAAAGAGATAAAGGGTGCTTAGCCCCCAAGCTGGTTCAGCACTTTAAAAAGCTAATCTGCGTGGGAGGATGAAAATTCGAGATGGAAAAGCCAAAATTGGGTGTTTATGTTTGTCATTGCGGTATAAACATTGCGGCAACTGTTGATGTCGAGGAGCTGGTCAGTTTTGCATCAACGCTCCCCGGTGTTGTGACCGCCAAGAATTATGCTTATATGTGCTCTGATCCCGGGCAACTGCTGATTCGGGAAGATATCGGCAAATTGGGTATAAACAGGGTTGTGGTGGCTTCCTGTTCTCCGCGTATGCATGAGCTCACTTTTCGGAAGACGCTCAAAGAAGCGGATCTTAACCCTTTCTATCTGGAGATGGCCAACATACGGGAACATTGTTCCTGGGTCCATCCTGATCGGGAGGAAGCTACACAGAAGGCCAAAAAACTGTTGGCTTCGGCGGTGGCCAAAGCCCGGGTGCTTGAACCTCTGGAAGAAAATTATGTTGATGCAGAGCCGGCCGCTCTGGTCATCGGTGGTGGGGTGGCCGGTATCCAGGCGGCACTGGATATTGCCGATGCCGGATTCCAGGTCTATCTTGTTGAAAAAACGCCTTCAGTGGGGGGGCGTATGGCTCAGCTGGACAAGACCTTTCCTACATTGGATTGTTCAGCCTGTATTCTTACCCCCAAGATGGTCGATGTGGCGAGCCACCCGAATATTGAGCTGATGACTTACGCGGAAGTTGAAGAAATCGGCGGTTTTGTCGGGAACTTCGATGTTAAAGTCAGGAAGAAGGCCCGTTATGTGGAATTCAATAAATGCACCGGATGTGGTGATTGCGCTGCCAACTGCCGGGTTGCCAACCGAATTCCCAGCGAGTTCAACGAGGGGATGGGCAAGCGTTCCGCCATCTACCTGCCGTTTCCACAGGCAGTGCCCGCCAAGTACACCATTGATCCCGAGCGCTGCCTTTTCCTGAGCAGGGGTAAATGCGGTAAGGGACCCAAGTGCGTGGAGGTCTGCCGTGCGGAAGCGATTAATTTTGAGCAGACGGATGAGATCGTGGAGTTCAAGGTTGGGGCGATTATCGTGGCCACCGGTTTCGATGTATTCGATGCCGCCCGCAAGCCGGAATATGCTTATGCAGGAAATCCCAATGTGATCACCGGGTTAGAGATGGAACGCCTGGTATCGGCTTCCGGCCCGACCGGCGGGAAAATCCTGATCGGTGAAGGAGAGAATGCCAGAGAGCCCAAAGAAATAGCTTTTATTCAGTGTGTGGGTTCGAGGGATAAGAGCGTCGGTAACGAGTACTGCTCAAGGGTGTGCTGCATGTACACGGCCAAACAGGCTCACCTCGTAAAAGAGAAGATTCCGGATGCTAAAATACGGGTTTATTACATGGATGTCCGGGCTTTCGGTAAAGGATTTGAGGAGTTCTATGACCGGGTTCGCCGCGTAGGAGTCAGGTATATCCGGGGAAACCCGTCGGAGATTTTCCGGCGGGGGGATAAGATGGTAATCAAGGTGGAGGATACGCTTACAGCAACGCCCCTTGAAGACGAAGCGGATCTTGTTGTCCTCTCGGTAGGGCTTGAACCGCGGAAAGATGCACGGGAAATGATTGACCTGTTGAGATTGTCCCAATCTGCGGATAAGTTCTTTATGGAAGCTCATCCCAAGCTTCGGCCGGTAGATACTGCTTCGGATGGGGTCTATCTGGCCGGGTGCTGCCAGGCTCCCAAAGATATTCCGGATACGGTGGCTCAGGCCAAAGGGGCTGCTTCCTCGGCACTGATCCCTCTTTCTTCCGGCAAGGTGAAGGTTGAGGCACAGGTATCTTGCGTAAACGAGAGCACCTGTCGCGGCTGCGGTTTCTGTGTAGAAATATGCCCGTATTCGGCCATTGAACTGGTTGAAATCAACCGCATGGGCCATATGGTAAAGGTGGCCAGGGTCAATGAGGCACTCTGCAAGGGATGCGGTGCCTGTGCGGCAGGATGTTTATCCGGATCCATCCAGGCGCGGTCATTCATGGATCGCCAGATATTACCGCAAATTGCTGCATTGGGGGTTGGAGAATGACGGAGAAATTTGAACCAAACATAGCTGCTTTTCTGTGCAACTGGTGTTCTTATGCCGGAGCGGATTTGGCGGGAACCAGCCGGCTGCAGTATCCTTATAATATTAAAGTAATCCGGGTGATGTGCTCGGGAAGGGTTAACCCGCTCTTTATCCTGAATGCGCTTCAGCAGGGGGCTGACGGGGTGCTCGTCTCCGGATGTCATCCCGGCGACTGCCATTATATGGAGGGCAATATGTATGCCCGCCGCAGGATGGGGCTGCTAAAAGAGTTGATGGAATTTGTGGGTATCGACTCCCGTCGTTTTCAGATGAGCTGGGTCTCTGCTTCGGAGCCCGCCAAATGGAAGGAAGTTGTGGAGAAAATTGTAGAGGATACTCGTGAACTGGGTCCATTTAAACAATTTCGACGTAACAAGATTAATTGGTAGGGGGGGGAGGATCGCTTGGTAGATCTGGATAAGCTTCGCAGTACTGCGGCAGAGGTAGTTTCACGTGATGATGTGAAATACCTGCTCGGTTGGCAGAAGGGAACTTTTGGTTACCGGGTTTCGCCTTGCGTTATTGAAAAGCCTGAAGAAGCAGAGAAATTACTTTTTTCACCGTTATGTGTATCAAACCTGGCCGGCTATCTTACTCATACCGAGAAGCTACCGGTTCCCCGAGGCCAGCAGGCCGATGAGCGGAAGGTCGCGCTGTTGGTCAAAGGGTGTGATAGCCGTGCCGTAGTTCAGTTGCTGGTGGAGAAAGGGATTGAAAGGGAGCAGGTGGTCATTATCGGATGCTCCTGCCGGGGTGTTGTTGATTTAAAAAAAGTACGAGAGAAGTTTCCTGAGACTCTGGATCCTGTCGAGGCGGCATGGAAAGACGATCAGATCGTATTCAAATTTCCTGACGGCGAGAAAGAGGTGGCACGGGAAGAGGTCCTGGCGGATAATTGCCTGATATGTCGTTACCCCAACCCGGTAATAGCCGATATCAGCCTTGGTTCCGAGGTGCAACCAAGCATTAACGGGAACTCACCGGGCGTCAAGGAGATAGAAGAGATGTCTATTGAGGAACGGTGGGCATACTGGGAAAAAGAGTTTTCCCGCTGTATCCGCTGTTACTCTTGCCGGAACGTATGCCCGATGTGTTACTGCCAGGATTGTGTGCTCGATCGTTTAAATCCGACGTGGATTAACCGGGCGACAAACCACAGTGAAAACACCGTTTTCAGCCTGGCACGCGCCTTTCACTTGACCGGCCGTTGTATAGATTGCGGTGAATGTGAAAGAGTCTGTCCCGCAGGGTTACCGCTGGGTAAGCTTAACCGTAAACTGGCTCAAGAAGTGCGGGATAAATTTGATTATGAAGCCGGGTTGGATGCTGAAGGAAAGCCGTTCCAGGCCAGTTTCCGTCCTGATGATCAGGAAGACTATGTTCTCTAGAGGAGGGTGAATATGCCTGAAAAGATTTTGAAAAAAGATAAGTGGTCTGAATTTGTTGAGAAGATGGCCTCCTCAAAGAAGATATGGGTCCTGGCCGATGAAGATGCGGTAAAGTTTGTTCCGTACAACGAAGGAGAAACACCATCATCAGCAGTGCCTCCGTTTGAGGGAGCAAAGAGGCATAACTCTACAGTGCCTCCCAAAAATGTGGTCTTTCCACAAACGGAAACGATGTTCAACTTTGAGCTAGGGCTGCAGGATATAAGAGTGCCCGAAGGGATGCCACAATCAGTAGTGTTGGGAATCCGTCCTTGTGATGCCCGGGCAATGTCCATTGTAGACAGTCTGTTTTCCTGGGATTTTAATGATGGGTACTACCAGGACAAGAGGAACCGTACATTGCTGGTCGGATTGGCCTGCGCAGAGCCCTGTGTAAACTGTTTTTGTACATCGGTAGGGGGCGGCCCGGCATCAACCGAAGGGCTGGATGTTTTAATGGTTGATCTTGGTGATCGGTATCTATTTCAGGGAGTTACGAAAAGGGGCGAGGAAATTCTTGCTCTGGGCAGTGATTTACTGAGCGATGCGGCGGCTAAAGACAAGAGCGCCGCAGCCGACTCGATCCTGGCGGCGGAGGAGAAGATCGGGCGTTCGATCGCTATCGAAGGTCTTGCCGAAGGGTTGCCGGAACTATGGGAGGATAAATTGTGGCAGGATGCTTCCAACGCCTGTCTGGGCTGCGGGACCTGCACCTTTCTCTGTCCGACCTGTCATTGTTTCGATATTCAGGATGAGGTTGAAGGGAACGAAGGCCGGCGCTGCCGATTGTGGGATTCCTGTATGTTTAAAGAATATACGCTTCATACCTCCGGCCATAATCCCCGTCCGACCCGACGTGAACGAACACGTAACCGTATCAATCACAAGTATTCCTACTTTGTAAGTAAATTCGGGAAAACAGCCTGTGTGGGATGCGGCCGGTGTATTAACTACTGCCCTGTTAATATAGATATACTCGACATTCTTTCAAAGGTTAAGGAGGCGCTATGAAAAACAACGGTAATCCTTATATACCCCATACTGTTACCGTTGAGGAATCCTGGCATGAAACATACGGTGATCGTTGCATAAAGACCCTGAAGGTGGTCTTCGATGATGAGAAAGTAAAAGAAAGTTGGGAGCATCGTCCGGGCCAGTGTGCAATGATCGGGGTGCTTGGCATGGGAGAGAGTATGATCTCGATATCATGTTCACCCACCGAAGGGAAATTTCTCCGGTTTTCAGTAATGCGTATGGGCAAAGTAACCCGGGCACTCCATCAGCTGGAGCCGGGTGATAAGATGACGGTCAGGGGACCATACGGTAACAGTTTTCCGGTTGATGACTGGAAAGGCAAAAAGATCGTTACCATCGGGGGAGGTATCGGCCAGGCGCCGTTACGTCCCATAGTGGAGCATGTAAAGGCTAATATCGGTGATTATGCGGGGCTGACCACGATTTATGGATCTCGCACATCAAAAGATCTCTGTTTCAAGTCCGAGTTTGAAGAGCTGGCGAAACAGGATGGAATATGCTGTCATCTATCGGTGGATGTGGAAGAAGAGGGATGGCCGCATTATGTAGGTTTCGTCCCCAACCTGTTAATGGAGGTGGCTCCTTCACCGGAGAATACCATCGCCATTACCTGTGGACCGCCGATAATGATCCGTTTTGTTCTTGAGAATCTAAAAAAACTGGGTTTTGCCGATGAGCAGATCTATACGACCCTTGAAAACAGGATGAAGTGCGGTATAGGCAAGTGTGGCCGTTGCAATGCCGGCTCTCTCTATGTTTGCAAGGATGGACCGGTTTTCAGTTATGCGGTGCTCAAAGGAGTTCCCGAGGCTTCGGCATAAGGTTTAATCGAGTTCTTAACTGAAGGAAGGCCTGTTATATTATCAACAGGCCTTCCTATATTTACCGGCCTGTATCTTACCCCGAAAACGGAGAAATGTTCCCGGACATCACGGGCAATTCCTGAGCATAGCGGCTTCCCTTTTTTATAATAACGCTATGATGTGGTAAAATAGAAAAGATTATAAAGCGAGAGGGGATTTTGGGTGGAACGCATCGGGAAGGTGATCGAAAAACGCGGAAACAGAGCAATCGTTCTGATGAGGTGTCATATGGCCTGTGAAGGCTGTGGCCGCTGTGGCGGTTTATTGGGCGGCCCGGACGTCAAGGATTCACGTATCGAAGTAGAAAACCCCATTGATGCCTCGGTTGGACAGATGGTCAAGATCGAGGTCGATGATGGCAAGTTGCTGCTCTTCTCCTTTGTTTTTTATCTTATACCCGTTATCGCTCTTCTGGCGGGAGTCTGGATGGGGTTGACCCTGGCGGCGGCGATTAACTTTAAGGGCGACCATGTTCTCCTAGCGGTTGGCTTGGGATTGATTTTGGCCGGTATGGTAATCGGGGGCATCAGGCTCTGGGACAGGAGGAGCAAGGATGATCCACAGTACAAGCCGGTGATAACCGCATTGGCGGGCGAGGAAGAACAGCCCTAGCCGATCCCGTTAATCGGGAACGTTCTTTCCAGGGGATGGTGCGGATCAAGGTGAACGACGGCTTTACATCTATTTTGCCGATGAAGGATCTTCTCCACGCGAGCGGCAATCTCATGTGCCTCGTGGACATTCAGGTTGCCATCTATCATGATATGGATGCTGATTGCTTTTCTAAATCCGTAATCATGCACCAGCAAATTGTGGGCGCCCTTTACCTCATCGATGGCCAATACCGTCTTGAAAATGCGATCATGGAGATCTTTGCCGGGCGTCGTGCCGATCAGGTGGTGGGAGGATTTTACGCCCAGATTGATGCCCAAATAAAAGAAGAAGATGGTGATGGCCAGACCAATGGCCGGATCCAGAAACTCAAGGTTAAAGCTGGCTCCGCTCAGAACTAGCAGTACACCCAAAGAAGCCAGAAAGTTATAGCGATGGTGTACGGTGACCAAAGTTGATGTTTGGGTGCCGACCTCCGTTCCGGCCGGAGGGGAAAGATGATGCACCATAATTTTTAAAACCATGATCAGTAATACCACAATCCATAGTGCCAGACTCGGCTGTAAACTCTGGGTACCCGCCAGCCGGTCGTACCAGAAATAAATTAAACCGAGGCCGGAACCGATCAACAGCAGAGAGATGAGGAGCCCGATCAGATACTCAACCCGTCCGTAGCCGAAAGGGTGTTCTTGATCAGGTCTCTTGCGGGAGATATGAAGACCGATCGGTTTCATCATCGTTATTAAAAGGATGGAAGCGGTGTGTGTTCCGGCAGATAACAACGAAAGACTTCCGGTGCAGGCCCCCAGAAACAGTTCGGTCAGAGATATAAAAAGATTCCCGAGCATGCTGATCCTGTACGGCACGGTTTTAAAGGAGGCTTTCCCGGCGGATAGATCCGGATCTGCTTTGCCGGCAGCCAGCAACAGGATTAATAAACAGGCAAATATTTTCATATGCACAGGTCCTTGGCCGTTATTTCCCCGAGGACGGGATCAAGGGGCATCAACGGCAATTAATATATAGTATTAGCCGGAGCATGTTAAGGCAGCTTGTCCGGCCGATTTATTTTTATCAATGTCTTGTTTTTGTCGGGCGGTCATGATAAAATATCTCGAAGGAAATAGAATAATAAAGCAATACCTCATCTCACCGGGGATGGGGTAGAGGCGCGGTTGCCAAGAGTATTTTCAGGAAGGGTAAAGGGGCCCGATGAACTAAAAGAAAGGGGTTGCCGCCGAAGTATCCGTCCTCCCTACAGGTCGGACGCTGGGTCGTCTGCAAAGAGCTGACGAACTGTCACCGCAAGATATACCTTGATTTTGCGGTGGTGCGCTATCTCGTCAAAGGTAAAGGGGTAATTACATTTCTCGGCTAGCGCAGAACAGGTTAGCCGTTTTTATTTGTTTATCACGGCAAGGAGAATAGAATAGGCAATGATGTTATTTTTGGAATGGCTGGCTGTAAATGATAGAGGGCATCTGGAGATGGAAGGCTGCGATCTGGTAGATCTGGCTCATAAATACGGAACACCGCTTTTTGTCTATAACGAGGAGCAGATCAGGTGGAGGTGCAGGGAGTACCTTCATGTACTGGAAAATTGCTACCCTCATGGAGAGGTTATTTATGCGGGGAAATCATTTCTTACCACGGCGATGTGTTGTCTTGTTGCCGAGGAAGGCCTTTCCTTGGATGTCGTTTCCGGGGGTGAGCTTTATACGGCAATTGCCGCCGGTTTCCCTGCTGCACGTATCTATTTTCATGGGAATAACAAGACACCGGCAGAGTTGGAGATGGCGATGGAGTTCGGGGTGGGGCGTATTGTGGTTGATGGTGCCGCGGAATTGGAGTTGTTAAATAATATTGCCGGCGCAAAGGGACGGAAGGCGGAGATATTGTTACGGATCAAGCCGGGGATTACCGCGCATACACACAGCTATATCCAGACCGGCCAGACCGACTCCAAATTCGGACTGGGTATCGATGACGGGGAGGCTCTCGCGGTTGCCCGAAAGGCTTTATCTCTTCCGCATATTGAATTAAAGGGCCTGCACTGTCATATCGGTTCGCAGATATATAATTTTAAAGAGCCTTTTCGCCTGACGGCGGATAGAATGATTGCATTTCTCGGTGAGCTCCGCACGGCCATCGGTATGGAGTTGGAAGAGTTGAATCTCGGCGGTGGCTTGGGAATACGTTACACATCAGAGGATCGTCCGGTAAAGATTGCCGATTATGTAGCGGTGCTGGCCGAGACCATAAAGGAAGGATGTATGAAAGAGGGGCTCTCCCCACCTCGCCTGATGATCGAGCCGGGACGGTCTATCGTCGGGGAGGCCGGGTTAACCCTGTATACGGTGGGAAGCATCAAAGATATTCCCGGGGTGCGGACTTACGTGGCTATCGATGGCGGGATGATGGATAACCTGAGGGCGGTTTTATACGATGCCGTATATGAGGGGATCATTGCCAATCGTGCCCATGCTCCTCTTGACAGTACCGTGACCATTGCGGGCAAAGCATGTGAGTCCGCAGACATTTTGATCAAAGATCTGCGGGTAGCACGTCCCCAAAGGGGAGATATTCTGGCGGTATTCAGTACCGGGGCCTATCATTTTTCAATGTATAGCGGTTATAATCGTAACCCTCGTCCTGCGGTGGTTTTTGTGCGCCGGGGGAGGTCCGAACTCGTCGTGAAACGTGAGTCTTACGAGGATATAATAAGTCTGGATATCATACCTTCACGCTTCAAGTAATATTATAGTTAAATAAAAACAGGAGGACGGTAGGATGGAGTTTACCAAGATGCAGACGTTGGGAAAAGATTTTATTATCGTGGAAGATCCGGAAGGGAATTTTGACTCTCCGGATTCTCAGGCACGCAACCTCTGCCGGCGTCGTTTTTCCATTGGGGCAGACGGGTTGTTAATAATCCAGACTTCCGATCAGGGTGATTACCGTCTGCGAATTTTTAATCGTGACGGGAGCGAGGCGGAGATGAGCGGTGATGCCCTGCTCTGCATCTGTCGTTACATAAATATCCGTTATAAC
>JBASYW010000051.1:0-4076 GCA_049277715.1 Dethiobacteria bacterium
CCGGCCCCGGTAAGGTAAACGGCGATGTCCATGCCCGGGTGGGCATGGCTGTGATCGACGGCGGTGTTTCCGGCGATGTTGAAAAAAAGATGGGTGAGGTAATCGTCAACGGAAACGTGGGCGGCGATCTGCAGAATGATATGGGTAGGATCGAGGTTAACGGGGCTGTAACCGGTGATGTAAGATCCGGTTTTGGAGATGTACTGATCACCGGGCAGGTGGGTGGAAATATAAATAGCAGAGGTAAAGTAATAGATATCACCGGTATTGTAGATGGGGATGTTTATCTGGACAGCGGCATCGTCGATTTGGGGCCGGAAGCGGTAGTTAACGGTACCGTTTCGGTGAAGAAGGGGATGGTCCGGGAGAACGTGGGAGCGCGTGCCGGCAATATCATCGTGGAGGAAGAGCTGACCGAGGGGCAGATAGACCGATGGTTCGGCACTTCCGGATTCCGGCCATGGCGGGGAATAAAGGGGTATACCTACCGGGATGACGGTTTTGGGCATAGCTTCCGGTTTATCAGGGTTCTTCCCGATGAACTGTGGTCCTTTATCCCCATCGGAGTGATAGGGGGGATCTATGGACGTATACTCCATAAATTGTTGACGATGGCGGTTTTGTTTGCTCTGGCCGCGCTGATCTATGTCCTGTTTCCCCGGGCCATAACCGTTATCAGCGAGGCGTTGGAGAAAGAGATGCGGACCATCGTTATCTGGGGAGTATTGGCGTTTTTGCTGGCCCTGCCGGCGGCGATCCTGCTGGCCATCACGATCATCGGTATCCCCTTGATTCTGGTGGAGATATTGGGTCTGGCCGTGGCCTGGATACTGGGATATATCGGCCTGACCATGTTGCTCGGAGAGCGGATACTGGCGGCGGCCAAAGCGAGGCATGAGAACACCATCGTTAAGATTATGGTCGGGGTGGCGCTGCTGGGGCTGATCAGCTTCATTCCGATACTGGGTATTCTGGTCAGTTTGGCGGTAATGATCATTGCCGTGGGAGCATCACTTTATACCCGTTTCGGTTCGGTCCCGCCTGCCGGAGAGCAACGGGCGAAAGAGCAACAGGCGGAAGAGGCGGAGGTGGGCGATTAGATCGGCCCCGCTGCGGGGAGACGGGTTCAAGGATGCCGGCCGTGCCGTCATGGTTACCTGCCATGGTTAAGAGAACGCTTTACTCCGTTTTAATAAATTAATGATCTATACCGAGCGGACACACGATATCTTTGCAAACTTCGTGGAGAAGCCTTATCCTCATCATTTTTAATCCCTTGATTTGAAAATGGTTTTAAAAGTCCTTTTTAAAATATTAAATAAAAGAAGGAAAATGGTCTCCGGTAAAGAAAAGTTAGTTAATTAACTATTTAAACTATTTAATTACTTTAGGATGAGGAGGATGAGTTGTCAAAGATGTCCAGAAAAGATGATAATCCGTTGCACAGGATAATGAACCCCGGATCCATCGCCACGGTGGGGGCGGGTAACAACCCTTTCAAGATGGGCACCTTGCAGGCCCTGAGTATCATCAAGGACGGTTATAGAGGCAAGTTCCTGCCCGTCCATCCCCACGATAAGACCGTTCTTGGTCATCGGGCTTACCGGTCGGTAGCCGATCTGCCCGAGGTACCGGATCTGGCTTTGTTTATTGTTCCCACCGCCCAGTTGATTCCTTTACTTGCTGATTTCGGCAAGATCGGTACCAGGTACGCGGTTATATGCACGGCCGGGTTCAGGGAGGTCGGTGCAGAGGGTGATAAGCTGGAGAAGGAGCTGAAGGAGACGGCTGAGAAATACGGTATCCGGTTTCTGGGTCCCAACTGTATCGGTCTTATCAATTCCAACCTGCCGTTAAATATCACGGTCATGACTTTCGACCTGAAACCGGGTTTGCTGGGGATGGCTTCCCAGAGCGGAACATATATTACGCAGACGCTTGCATATCTGAAGCGCAGAGGGATCCGTTTCAGCAAGGCCATCAGTGTGGGCAATGAGGCCAATATCGATATCGTTGATGCGCTGGAATATCTGGGCGAGGATGAAGATACAAAGGCGATCGCTCTCTACATCGAAGGGATCAGGGACGGCGACCGCTTTTTAGAGGTGGCGCGGCAGATTACACCCCGAAAGCCGGTTGTCGCCCAGTATGTAGGCGGGACCGAGGCGGGGGCGCGCGCCGGTTCAAGCCATACGGGCGCGATGGCCGGTCCGGATTATCTTTACGAGGGGATCTTCAAACAGGCGGGGATAATTCGTGTTCATTCCGTGGAGGAGCTGTACGCCCACGGCTGGGCACTGGCGACCCAACCGTTGTTGAAAGGGAGAAGAGTCGGCGTGCTTACCAATTCAGGCGGTCCGGGGACGGCGATCGCCAACACGTGCAACATGGGCGGGCTGGAGGTACCCCGTTTTTCGGAAGAGCTGCAGAAGCAGATCAGACCGCTGTTGGAGAGTCATGCGCAGTGCACCAATCCGGTGGATATGACCTTTAACATGGATACCATGGCGTTGGGGCAGAAGATACCGGAGTTGATCATCAAGAGCAATGAGGTGGACGGTATTATCATTCACGGGGTGATGGGGAACGGTTTTCTCAGGGAGATATATCCTCATTTAAAAGAGCTCATGGGGGCGGAGAGCCTGGAAGATTTTATAGAGCTGATGAAGATAACAGATAAAGATGTGGAGGAGGTGGTAAACTATCCGAAAAAGAAGACCGTGCCATTTCTGATATCTTCGTTCCTCGATCGCTTCGATGATTTTAACCGGGGTTATCGTGATCAGGATGTTCCCGTGTATGATGGCCCCGAGAAGACGGCGTGGGCGATGCTCTCACTGATGAAGTATATGGAGATACGCAACCGCAAGGAAAGAAAGCCTCCCCGGATACCGGTTCGTTCCGACGAGGCGGCCGCGATCATCGGGGCGGCGCTGGATAACGGGCAGAAAGCCCTTGACGAGTATCAGTCCAAGCACGTGCTCGCCGCTTACGGGGTTCCGGTGGCCCCCGAAAGATTGGTTTTTACGGAAGAGGAGGCGGTGGAGGCAGCGCGTCGGCTGGGTTTTCCGGTGGTCCTCAAAGGATGTTCCGCGGAGATCATGCACAAGACCGAGGCGGGGTTGATCCATCTCCGCCTGAGAAACGAAGATGAGGTTCGGCGCTCCTTCACGGCCATAAGAGAGGCGGCCGGTGATGTGGCGGTCCTGGTCTCCGGGATGGTCGCCGGAGAGAGGGAATTCGTGATTGGAATGACCAGATTCAGAGGGTTTGCACCGATCATCATGTTTGGGCTCGGTGGTATCTTTACGGAAGCTTTGCAGGATAACTCTTTCCGGGTGGCGCCGTTGAGCATCGCGGAGGCCAAAGAGATGATCGATGATATACGGGGACGGAAGATACTGGGAGCCTTCCGGAAGATGCCGGCGGTGAATATCTCCGAACTGTGCGCCATATTGCAGACGGTCGGTTTCATCGGCATGCTTCATCCGGAGATAAAGGAGATCGATATCAACCCCGTCATCATCAGCGGTTCCGATCCGGTGGCGGTCGATGCGCTGATGATTATAGGATAGCAGGGGTGCACATTTATTTTCTCCAAAGGAAAAGGAAAAGGAAAAGGGAGTCTGATGCCGTATAAAGAAGTTATCGGCATGGATGTACAACTTTGGAGAGGAAGACGAAATGACGAACCTGCATGCGACACCGCCACCTTACCGGCCGGGATCCCGGGACGAACAAGATCGCCGTTCAGGATGGATTTTTGCCCCGCGCCGGAAAAAAGCAGTTGCCGCTGTCGAGAAAGTGGTCCTCACGGCCGGATTGCTGTCGGCCCTGGGGCTTTTTATTTATCTGTTCCCGGGTCTGCTGGGGGCCGTTTGGGGAGAAGAGACCGTACTGGTAATCGGCAATCTCAAGGTCGGAGAAGGGCTGGCCCGGGTCGTGGAGAGGGAGATTTATGTCGATCTCCGGACGGTCAGGGAGCATATTGACCCGCATATATACTGGGATGAGCTGGAACAGACGGCGATAATCACTACGGCGGAACGGGTGATCCACATGCGCAGCGAGAAGGT
>JBASYW010000052.1:0-3633 GCA_049277715.1 Dethiobacteria bacterium
TGATTACATCCCTTTTGCGTAATCCCTGCTCCCCTTTTTTAATATCTCCTCCCGCCCGGCTAATATTTGAGTCAGGTAAACAAGGCCATTTTATTCCTACCTGATTTCTTTTCTGCAAGGTGTCCTCAAAGCGAATAACAGCGTTGGCTCCTTCGGGAATAGGGGCCCCGGTCAAAATTTTGGTAGCGGTCCCGGGAGAAACCGGATACCTGGGCCGGTAGCCTGCCCGTACTTCCTCAAGGACCCGGAGCCAGCAGGGGTATTCTTCGGTGGCCTCCAGGGTATCTTCGGCACGAAAAGCGTATCCATCCAGAAGAGAGCGATTGAAGGGAGGGATATCATTTTCGGCATAAATATCTTCTGCCAGCACTCTGCCTCCGGCCTGCTCCAAAGGCACCGATTCTGAAGGCATCACTTCCAATAAATCAAAGAAAAGTTGACGGGCTGTTTCCAACGGTACCAACACCGGTATGGTCAACCGATTTCCCCCTTGCCAAAGGCGCATCAGGGAAACGTATTTCCAGGCCGCTCCGAGCCGGACCCGCCGGTCCCCAATTAAATAACCTCTGTATTTTATGAGAAAATTAAAGGAGCTTGCTTTTTCCGGAGCAAGTATAGCAACATTCTGTCCCGGATGTCAATTTTAAGAATGCTCCCTTACTATTAAAATACACAATATAGCAACAAAATCAAGTTTGGAATTGACGTGCTCGCCCGGAATAGGCGAAGACAGGCTATAAGGCCTGTTCCATTCACTTTATTTAATCGTTACATCGTTGCTATGAAAGTAATATTATTCTCCCATTGATGATAAAAGCGGGACGAGAGTGGTTAGGATCCTTCGGTCGCGTCCATTGGTCGCTCCCTCTGGATGACAATGAAGGAGGGCTTCCTCAGGATGGCAGTGGGGGTGCTCCTTCGGAATGACGAGGAATGATGTGTTTCTCTTTAGGGATGACAGGGAAAGTTGTTCTGTACCTTCAAAATGGCAGGAAGCACTTTCATTTATCGTGGTGCGGGCAGCGCGTGACAATTCCGAGCGCAGCGTAGAATCTTGGGCCTATATCCTTCATTTCGTTCAAGATGACACAGCGGGCCAAGTAGGGTTCTTTTTAAAACATACAGTATCCCGACACGATCAATCAAGGCAATAACGTTGACACCCGTTGGAGATAGATGCTATAATTTTCCCTCAGAAAAGCAAATATTTATTTTTTCTCTTTTTCATTTTGATCCGGTCTTATTTATCCGCTTTTACCATGCAGCAAAATATTCTATTCAGGCGTTCTGTTTTTTCTATGCCCCGGTTGCCGTCATGATAGGGCCCGGGTCATGATCATATTATTCAAGGAGCAAGGAGATGGGCGAGGAGATGAAAAACAAGGATTTTTATAAAAAATTAATCAGTCGGTTTACAGAGTTGATCCGCGAGCGTAAGTTGCTGAATGAAAGGATAGAGGTAAAGGGAAGGATTTTAAAACCTGATGAAGCAATCGGTACCCCCCAACGGAAGGACTTCCCCCTGTTAAAAGGGAAGGAAAAGCTGATGGAAGCCGAGTTTAAAGGAGCAAAGGGACAGGCTTTCACAGACATGCCGGAGAATTTTGCCGGAACGCTTCTTGAAATTGTCAGCAGGCCTCTGAAATCAAATTATGACCGGGCGGTTCTGATTTCCAGTATCAATGCGGTATGTAATTACCTGGGCATTTCCCAAAACAATATTCATTGTAAAAATGAAGAACCGGAAGAGTGTGCTAAAAATTTTGCGGCGCAGATAAAAGAGGAATTCGGTTCTCCCCGGATTGCATTTATCGGCTATCAACCGAGCATGATCCAGAAACTTGCCGGCAGCTTCCCCATAAGGGTGGTTGATCTGGATGAGGATAACATCGGATCCGTTAAATACGGCGTAAAAATTGAGGACGGAAGACGGGACATTGCAGAAGTATTAAGCTGGTGTGATCTGATCCTGGCTACCGGAAGCACTATTGCCAATGGAACCATTACAAATTTTATCACCCGGAAACCGGTAATATTCTATGGAACCACAATTGCCGGAACTGCTGCATTAATGGGTCTGAGAAGGTTCTGTGCCCAAAGCTTGTAATCATTGAAGGCAAAAAAAGAAGCTGATAGCGGTATGCGGAGGCGGCCGAGGCAGGCTTGTGGGGCTGACTCTGTTCATCCGGTGTGAAAATCTTACTTGCTTATTATTCATCCTGATTTTATAGAGAGCTCTTGCTGCCCGGATTATCCTACATTTCTATTTAATCCCCGCATGTAATCTGTTTTTCCCGCGATTGTCGGCTGAAGGGAAGATCAAGCAAAAGATGATGTATGAAAAGATACGCCTATCCGGTATGCATCTATATGCTACCACGGAAGTGGTGCTTGAACCCTTGATCATAGGGAAATAAGCCCAAAAATCCGGCCTCAGCCACAGCATAACCCGGCATAAGACGAAAAGCTGCATGCATATGTGGAGTAAGACGGCAGGAGCAAGAATAATATTTAATCTGATGAAAGAAATGGAAGGATATTAGTGGAAATATGTCGAATATAACGAACACAACAGAGAATATTTTTATCGAATAATTATAAGTAAGCATCAAAGAAAAGGGGCTTGGTGCAAAACGTCGGAGGCCTTTCTTTAGGTCTTGAGCTATCGGGCACTCTGAGCTATCACACCTAAACTTTTTTATAAGCATGGGTGTGTTGGCCGTTAGGGTGTGGTGGGAAACCGCGACGCCTCCCATTATTGGAAAGGAGTGAACCATATAGGGATTATGTAATAACCGGGACAACAACTTAAGCGGAGCTGTTTCCGGTTATATTATTTTTGGGGAGATACCCGATATAACTTAAAAGACACTGTTTATTTCAAATGCCGGCCCCGGGGTACTGAAAACAGTTAATTATCTCGTATCTAATTGAAAGGAGATGATGTAAAAAGAATTGATTTTCGATGGATTTTGATAAAAGATATGTTATCGGAACTTTTGTATTTTGCGTTTTACCCAATAAGGGGTGTCAAAAAAATAACTGGAGGTAATAGCGAAATGAAGAAGAAGCATCTTTTTAACATAATCGGCGGGCTAGGTCTGATTCTCGCCATGGTTATGGCTTTGGTTGGCTGCTCACCGGCAGCCGAGGATGTGGAGCCGGTTACTTTAAATCTTTCGGTGGCCGCCAGCCTTACTGATGCCATGGAAGAGATTGAAGAACTTTACAAGGATGAGTGCCCCAATGTGAGCTTTGAGTTTAACTTCGGTTCTTCAGGTTCTCTGCAGCAGCAGATTGAGCAGGGAGCCCCGACGGATATCTTTATGTCGGCTGCTTCCAAACAGATGGATGAGCTTGAGGAAAAGGATCTGCTCCTTGATGATACCAGGATTGATCTGTTGCAAAACGAACTTGTATTGGTAGTTCCCAAGGGCTTTACGGGGATTACTGAATTTGCAGATCTGACCAAAGAAGATATAAACCTTATCGCTATCGGCGATCCCGAATCTGTCCCGGCGGGCAAATATGCCCAGGAGGCCTTTACCACGCTGGGTATCTGGGAAGAGCTTGAAACTGGTAAGAAGCTGATAATGGGCAAGGATGTCCGCCAGGTATTGGCCTACGTGGAAA
>JBASYW010000053.1:0-8557 GCA_049277715.1 Dethiobacteria bacterium
AAGGTTCAGGTCTTGACCGGCGGTCAGTCCGTCCAGATCAGCGTATTTAATTTCCGGACGTTTCAAGATCTCGGCCAGCGTCTGCGGTTGTGAGAGGACCGACGATCCGATGGAGATCAGTTTTTTATTGACCGCATCGGAAGGAGTCAGCCGCAAACTCTCCAGCCTCTCTTTTTCTTCCTGCAGGAGACGTTCTTTCTCCCGGAATATCTCATAGTGCTCCTTATCGATCAGTCCCAGACGATAACCCTTTTCGGTTAGACGCAGATCGGCATTATCATGGCGAAGCAGCAGCCGGTATTCGCATCGCGAAGTAAACATACGGTAGGGCTCGGTAATGCTCTTGTTGATGAGGTCATCGATGAGCACCCCGATATAGGCCTCGGTTCGTGGAAGTATAAACGCCGGCTCCTCTTTGGATTGCAGTGCGGCATTGATCCCGGCGATAAGGCCCTGGGCGGCAGCCTCTTCGTAACCGGTCGTGCCGTTTATCTGCCCCGCCAGAAAGAGCCCCTTCACCAGCTTCGTCTCCAGCGTTAACTTTAATTGGGATGGGGGCAGATAGTCGTACTCGATGGCATAGGCCGGCCGGGTAATAACCACCTCTTCCAGCCCCGGAATCGTTCTCAGAAAAGCATGTTGGAGTTCCTCGGGCAACCCTGTTGAAACCCCCTGGAGGTACATCTCCGCGGATTCCCCGCTCTCAGGTTCAATAAAGATCGGATGACGGGGCCGTTCGGGAAAACGGACGAGTTTATCCTCGATGGAAGGACAGTAACGGGGACCCTTGCCCCTGATCAAGCCTGAATAAATGGGGGCGTAATTGATGTTATCCAGGATGAGACGGTGAGTCTCCTCTCCGGTATAGGTGAGGTAGCAGGGAACCGCCTCAAATTTTTGCGGCAGAGTGGCATAGGAAAAACTTCCGATACCCTGCTCCCCTCTTACCGGCGTCAACCGCTCAAAATCTATGCTGTTGCGATAGACCCGCGGCGGAGTGCCGGTCTTGAAACGATCTATTTTAAACCCCAGTGACAGGAGGTTGTCAGCAAGGCCAACGGAAGGGATCTGGTTACCGGGGGCAGCCGGAAAATGGTTATGCCCCACAAAGATTTCCGAGCGCAGGTAAACACCCGTGGCCAGAACAACCGTCCTGCCGGCATAAAAACTTCCGCCGCGGGTACGTACCCCCCGGACCGTCCCTTCTTCCACGATGATCTCCTCGACGGATCCTTCACGAAGAACCAGATCGGGTTGATTTTCAAGGAAGGACTTCATCCCCCTCCGGTAGGCGTTCTTATCCACCTGAGCCCTTAAAGCCTGCACGGCCGGCCCTTTGCTGGTATTCAGCTTGCGCATCTGCAACACGTGGCGGTCGGCGTTCCGGCCCATAATGCCGCCAAGAGCATCAATCTCTTTAATCAGATGCGCTTTGCCCGGCCCCCCCAGAGACGGGTTGCAGGCCATCAGCGCGCAATGATCAAGGTTGAGATTGACGAGCATGGTCTTGCAGCCCAATTTTGCCGCCGCCAGAGCCGCCTCACAGCCCGCATGCCCGGCACCGACGACCAGTACATCATAAGTTGTGGACGATCTTGACATCACCGTTAAATCCTTCCTTTTTTACTGCAATCAGACCGCATACGCCCTGGTTGTTTCGGGCGGACCAAAAAATAAATATATCATAACCACGGATCCTTTCCGGCCAGAGACATGCGCCGGCAGAAGCCGGGGGTGGTCACGCGCAGGCGGGGAGGAGATTGAAACCGCTTATACTCCGATCCGGTGATCTTTCCGATCACCTCCCGGACCGTTGCCGGGTCAAACCCGGCGGAAATAATCTCGTCGGGAGACCTGTTCTCCTCCATGTAAAGGCGCACGAGCTCATCCAGAATCTCATAAGGAGGAAGTGAATCCTGATCTTTCTGCCCGGGACGCAGCTCCGCCGAGGGAGCTTTCCCGATAATGGAACGGGGGATGATCTCTCTTCCGCCCCGTTGGTTTATATATTCCGCCAGACGGTAAACCATGTTCTTGGACAGATCAGCCAGCACCGAGAGTCCTCCACACATGTCGCCATACAGTGTGCTGTACCCCACGGAGAGTTCGGATTTATTCCCGGTCGGCAGCACGAGCCGCCTTTCACGGTTGGAGATAAACATCAGGATGATCCCCCTGATCCGCGCCTGAAGGTTCTCCTCGGCCAAATCCATCAGGAGAGCATCTCCACTGAACAGATCAAGTAAGCTGCAGAACGGCCTTTCTATGGGTATCAGGCGGGTCCCGATACCGAGATTGCGACCGAGTATCTCTGAATCTTCAATACTGTGTTCCGAAGAATAACGCGAAGGCATCATCACGCCGAGGACTTTCTCCGGCCCCAGCGTCTCCGCCGCCAACGCAGCAACCACGGCTGAATCTATCCCTCCGCTGAGCCCCAGCACCACTTGGTCAAAACCGCTCTTGGCCAGATAATCCCCCAACCCCAGTTTGAGTGCGGAGAAGACCCAGTCGATACCTTCCGGCAATGCAAGGGGCTCCGAAGCGGCCGCCATAGCTTCGCCGTCAAAGAAGAAAACCCCCTCCCGAAAAGGAGGCGCCCGAAAGACAATCTTTCCTTCAGCGGAGCAGACCATGCTGCCGCCATCAAAGATAAGCTCGTCATTGCCACCGACCTGATTAACCCAGACAGCCCCCGTGCGATATTGCCGCGCCAGGGCGGAGAGCAGTTCGGCCCGCCTTCCGGCCGCCCCCAGAATATAGGGTGAGGACGCGATATTGATGAGCAGCTCGGCCCCCTGTTTGAAGAGCTCCGCAACGGGGTTCCGGGAAGGATGACCCGTTATCGGGTCGTCACGGCCGGCGCCGATATCTCCGCCTATGGTTATGGCCGCCTTCCTGCCTCCCACATCGGCGAGGCGGGGAGAATCGGCCCGGGTAATATAACGGTTTTCCGCCAATATGCTATTCCCGGCAAAAACGGTCTGATGGTGCACGGATGCAATCCGGCCATCCCGCAGGAGAAGCGCACTGTTAAAAAGACAATCTTCCCGGGGCTCCCTCCAGGGGGTGCCGAGCAGCAGATCAATCCCCTCCGTCTGCGGCAATATTTCATCCCTGATTATCTCCTCGACCTTGGCGATAAAAGTACGGTAAAGAAAAAGGTCATGCGGAGGATAGCCGGTTACAGCCATCTCGGGAAAGATGACGAGATCGGCACCTCCGTCACGGGCTTTAGCGGCCATCTCTTTTATCTTCAGGACATTGCCCCGCAGATCACCGACTGTCGGGTTCATTTGAGCCAATGCAACCTTCATCGGGATAATCCCTCCGTTTTTAATACATACCTGAAAATTTTCATGCAGTTGCTTAATTATATTATAAACAGCCTTATCTTTAAAGTAAAAAAAGGAAATCAAGCGCCAACATTCCCATATTGAGATTTCCATCCACCCGCTTGTATCCTCTATCTTTTACTAATCATTCAAAAAATACTTCCGGATGTCATTGCTATAACTCCTGCTTCGTTGTCATCCCGGGCGCATTTTTTTGTTATTGCTATTGCTATGAAAGTAATATTTTTATCATCGCGATGATAAATGCGGGACGAGAGTGGTTAAGATCCTTCGGTGTCAGAAGGAGGCACTCCCTCTGGATGACAGAAATTAAATCTGCCATTCAAAATACTTTCCCGTACTTTTCCGCTCTTTGTTTTTTGGGAGATCTTCCGCTATAATGATCTAGGATTAACAATACCCACTTAAGATCACAGGAGAGATTTAAAATATATTGGATGCACTCTTAATCCTTGAAGATGGATTTTGCCTGAAGGGAGAAGTTTTTGCCGGACAGGGCGAAGTTTATGGTGAAGTCGTCTGCAATACAGCGATGGTCGGCTATCAGGAAATAATCACCGACCCTACTTATCACGGACAAATTATTTCGTTTACCTCCCCTCATCTGGGAAATTACGGCTGTCACCCCGATGATAATGAATCCGGGATTCCGCAAATCAAAGCCGTGCTGTGCAAAAGCTACTGCAGGCGACCCCGGAATATAAGATCCCGGCAGAGTCTGGAAGCTTTTCTCGATAAACACGGGGTGATCGGATTGGAGAAAATCGATACCCGTTCACTGATGCTCCATCTCCGGAGCAATGGCTCAAAGAGAGCAATCGTCTCGACCCTCACGACCGATCCGGAGAAGTTGATTGAAAAATTTGCCCGCTTCTCCTCCGCAGCCGCAACAGACCCCCTGAAAAACAAAGATGTGGCTACCGTCAGGCCTTACCGCTGGGATAATATCCATCGCTGTCCAATCTATGATGATGATATTGAACGCCGACACGATATAGAATATAAATGTCACGTCGTGGTAATTGATCTAGGGGTAAAGCGCAGTGTTCTAACCGCCCTTGCACAGCGGGAATGTCGGATAACGGTCATCCCCGCGGATACGGATAGGGAAACGATCAGGACTCTGAACCCCGATGGCCTGCTGTTATCCAACGGCCCCGGAGATCCGTCGCGGCAAAAGATAATTGCCGATAACATCGGCCCGCTTCTGGGGTGGCGCCCTCTGGCGGGCATCGGCCTGGGACATCAGATTATGGGGATCTCCATCGGTATCGATACTTTCGAGCTGCCTTTCGGGCACCGAGGCGTAAACCAGCCCGTCAAGGAACTGCCTACCGGGCGGGTGCTGATCACCGACCAGAATCATGGTTACAACCTCTCGGCCGAAACCCCTCTGCCGAAAGGAACCGCCATAACCCACATAAATTTAAATGATCGGACCCTGGAAGGGATTGAAAATAAGAAACACCGGTTTTTCTCGGTGCAGTTTCATCCGCAAGGATACGCCAAGACGCATGATCAGACCAATTTTTATGATAAATTTGTGGAGATGTGTATAGATGCCAAAGCGTAACGATCTGAAGAAAATTCTCTTGATCGGCTCGGGACCGATCGTCATAGGTCAGGCCTGTGAGTTTGACTACTCGGGGACTCAGGCCTGCCGTGCATTGCGTGAAGAAGGATACGAGGTGGTGTTGATCAACAGTAACCCGGCCACGATCATGACCGATCCCGATATGGCCGACCATACCTATATCGAACCGCTGACCGCGGAAGTGGCCGCCAAAATAATCGCCCGGGAGAAACCGGATGCGCTGCTCCCTTCTCTGGGAGGACAGACCGCCCTTAACATCTCCGTTGAGTTGCACGATCATGGCGTTCTTGAGGAACACAATGTAGAACTTATCGGCGTCAGGATGAAGACCATCAAGTTGGCCGAGGATCGGCAATTATTCAAGTCAGCCATGACAGAAGCAGGCCTGGACACGATCACCAGCGTCCACGTCAACAGCGTAGCGGAGGCCGAAGCATTTGCCGAGGCAGTAGGATATCCGCTGGTCATCCGTCCTTCTTTTACCCTGGGCGGTACGGGTGGGGGAATTGCCTACAATGTTGAAGAACTACGCAAGAAGGTGTCATACGGACTCTATATCAGCCCGGTGGCGCAGGTTCTGGTGGAAGAAGGGGTAATCGGATGGAAGGAGATAGAGATGGAGATTGTCCGCGACCGCAACAACAACTCCATAGTGATCTGCTCCATCGAGAACATGGATGCCATGGGGGTCCATACGGGTGAAAGTATTACCGTCGCCCCGGTGCAGACCCTGGCCGGAGAACAGTACTTGAGAGTCAAGGACGCCTCGATCGCCGCCCTTAAAAAACTTGGTGTCGATACGGGGGGCTGCAATATCCAGTTTGCCCTGGATCCGGATAGCGAACGCATGGTGGTGATCGAGATGAATCCACGTTTATCACGCTCATCAGCTCTGGCATCAAAAGCCACGGGATTCCCCATCGCCAAGATCACCGCAAAACTGGCGGTTGGATATACCCTGGATGAACTGCCCAATGATATTACCCGGCAGACGCCGGCCTCCTTCGAGCCGTCGATAGATTACTGTGCCGTAAAATTCCCCCGCTGGGATTTTGAAAAATTTCCGGAGTCCGATCGTACCCTTACCACACAGATGAAATCAGTGGGTGAAGTGATGGGTATCGGTCGAACTTTTAAAGAAGCACTGCAGAAAACCGTTCGCTCTCTGGAACAGGATTTTTACGGTTTCGACCTGAAGGATGTGGCCCGGGCCGATAATGATACGGTTAAACATTTTCTGGCCATACCCCGGCCGGAACGTCTCTTTTATATCGCCGAGGCATACCGCAGAGGTTTCCCCGGCAAACTGATCAGCGATCTGACCAAAATTAACCGCTGGTTTCTCGATCAGATTGAAGAATTGATCAGGCAGGAAGAGAGTCTCGCCCGAGCCGGGCTCAATGATTTAACCCCCGCGATGATGCTGGCAGCCAAAGAAAACGGTTTTTCCGACCGGCGCATCGCCGCTCTGGCTGCCTCGGACGAGGAGACGGTACGCCGAAAGCGCCTTGAAGCGGGGATCAGGCCTTCCTTTCGCTGTGTGGATACCTGTGCCGGGGAATTCGAGGCCTTTACGCCCTATTTCTACTCCACTTATGAGCAGCACGATGAGATACCTCCTTCCCGCACCCGCAAAGTAATGATCCTTGGCAGCGGACCTAACCGCATCGGCCAGGGAGTTGAATTCGATTACTGTTGTGTACAGGCCGCCTTCGCCCTCCGCAAGAAGGGCTACGAGGTGATCATGGTCAACTGCAACCCGGAAACGGTAAGCACCGACTACGATATCTCCGATCGCTTGTACTTTGAACCGCTGACCCTGGAAGACGTTCTGAATATCTACGAGACGGAACAGCCCGAAGGGGTAATCCTGCAATTCGGGGGGCAGACCCCCTTGAAATTGGCCCTTCCCCTGATGGAACGGGGAGTCAAGATCTGGGGTACCTCTCCACTCGATATCGACCGGGCTGAAAACCGACGGGAGTTTGCCGCCGTAGTTGAAAAATTGGGATTGGTGGAGCCGCCTTACGGCACGGCAGCCTCTCCGGCCGAGGCACTGGAGGAGGCCGATAAGCTGGGTTTCCCCATTCTGGTTCGTCCCTCGTACGTCCTGGGAGGAAAATCAATGCAGGTAGTCTATAATCGGGAAAGTCTGATCTCATATTTACAGGAAACGGAAGAGTTATCTCCGCAGAACCCTCTTCTTCTGGACAAGTTTCTGGAGGGTGCCATAGAGATCGATGTGGATGCGGTCAGCGACGGCACCGATACTTTTATCGGGGGGATCATGGAACACGTTGAGTATGCGGGGATCCATTCCGGAGACAGTTCCTGCGTGCTTCCCTCATTCAGCCTCCGCGAAGAACAGCTGCAGGAGATCCGTCGTCAGACATTCTTGCTGGCCGAAACCTTGCATGTTATTGGCCTCTGCAATATCCAGTACGCGATCAGGGGCAACAAGATTTATCTCATCGAGGCTAACCCCCGTGCCTCCCGCACCGTCCCTTTCGTGGGTAAAGCCACGGGAGTCCCTCTGGCACAGATCGCCGCAATGGTTATGGCGGGCAGAAAACTTAAAGATATGGGATTGACCGCCGAGATCAGGCCGGGACATTTTGCTGTAAAAGAAGCGGTGCTTCCTTTTTCACGTTTCCCGGAGGTAGATATTATTTTGGGGCCGGAGATGCGTTCCACGGGAGAAGTGATGGGCATCGACCGGGAATTCGGGCTGGCCTTTGCCAAGAGCCAGTTGGCCGCCGGCACCCCGCTGCCTCTGGAGGGCAAGATATTTATCACCGTGGCCAACCGCGACAAGGGCGAAGCGATAGCAGTGGCACGGGAATTCTCAAAACTCGGATTTGGTATTATCGCCACCGCCGGAACGGCAGCCGCCCTGCGCACGGAAGAGATCGAGGTCGAGGAAGTAAAGAGGCTGCAAGAAGGAAAACCCAACATCCTCCAGTATATCGAACGTAAGGAGGTGGGGCTGATCATAAATACCCCCTCCGGCACAGGTTCGCAGACCGATGAGGCCCGCATGCGCCAGAAGGCTCTTGCCCGCGGCGTCTCGATTATCACCACCATGCGCGCGGCCAACGCCGCGCTGGAAGGCATCAAGATGCTCCAGAAAAAAGGGATGGAGGTCTTCAGTCTCCAGGAGTACCAACGAACTATCTGATTCCAAAAAGCAATTTTTATCAAAATAAAAGGCCATTGTAACAAAAATAAAATATAAATGTAATAATACTGTAATATTGATCGTCTATAATATAATTAATTTGACCCCCTCTTTTTTACATATATTCGAAAGCGCGAAAAATTGTCGCGCTTTTTTCTTTTTGGGAAAGGGATTCTATCCTGACCCCCTAACCCGGCGCGGCTCAACCCCATCCGTCGGCCGGTTGTAAACCTGAAATCCGGCCGACGGGTTTACAACCCCCTTTATTTATTTTATACTATTTCCATGGGAGGGGGTAAACAACCCATGAAACATACACGCGAGGATATATTGGCCTTCCTGAAGGTGAACAAGGGCCGCGTTTTATCCGGCGGGGCGATCAGCCGCCGCCTGGGGATAAGCCGGGCGGCAGTATGGAAACATATATGC
>JBASYW010000054.1:0-5454 GCA_049277715.1 Dethiobacteria bacterium
GGTCTCTCTCTGCGCTGCACCATCCTGGCTACGACGCGGGCACCCGCGGTACCCACAAGCTGCTCCAGTTCATTGAGTACGGAATCAACCTGTTCCTCTGATTCCTGTTTGCTTGCCAGATAGATCAGCAGGGCCCTTTCCAACTCATTATTATCACCACGGACCGTAAATTTACAGATAGAAAAACCTCTCCTTCATCTTCAGTATCTTTTATTCCACAATTTATATTTTATCATAATTCTTCATCGGTGCTTAGATCTTCCGGCGTAAGCACCATCAGTTTTTTGCGCGAATACTGTTTTTCCTTTACCAGCCGCATCGCCTGCTTCCGGGTTGCTTTTTCCAGCATGTTGCGGATATAGCGTGCATTGCTGCTCTTAAGGCGTCTCTCGTTTGCCAACCTGGTTAAATGTTGCCTGAGCATAAATTGGGCCTCGGAAGAGATCAGATACTGTTTCTCTGCAGCCATCGCATCGGCAATGGCCATCAGCTCGTCAATGGTGTAGTCGGGAAACGCTATATGCAAAGGAAATCTTGATCTCAACCCCGGATTCATATTCAGAAAATACTCCATCTCCTGGAGATAGCCGGCCAGGATGAGTATAAACTGGTCGCGGTAATCTTCCATCGCCTTGACCAGAACATCGATGGCCTCTTTCCCGAAATCTTTATGCCCACCCCGGGCCAGAGAGTAAGCTTCGTCAACAAACAGGATGCCGCCCAAAGCTTTTTTTACCTGAGATCTTGTTTTTTGCGCGGTATGACCGATATATTCTCCGACTAGATCTGCTCTTTCCACCTCGACGATATGTCCTCGGGGCAGGATCTCGATCTCCTGAAACATTCTTCCAAGCAATCTGGCAACGGTGGTCTTTCCTGTACCGGGATTGCCCTTGAAGATCATGTGCAGGGTGAGCGAATCGGTCTGGAGCCCATAAATAATCCTTTGCTGCCTGATCTCCGAATATGCTTGTATTTCCAGAACTATCTCCTTTACATCTTTCAATCCGATCAGCGACCTGAATTCATCAACGATAAACGGGGACCTCTCCTGCCCCCACTTTTTTTTAATACCATGGAGATCATCATGGTTACCGGTACGGGAATATTTGCCTTGCAAGTTTCCTCTGGACTCCCGCAAGCTATTATTTTCTATAAAATAAGCTATCTTTACTATCCCAACCCCCCCCCTTTATGATTTTATGCAGATCCTCCAGTACGCTTATTTATTATACGTAAATGTCTTGTAAACGGGATAAATAAAAACAGAGAACCGTTATATTTTTGGTTCTCTGTTTCCCTCTATTATACGCTTAAAACTCTAATTATGCCCCTGCCCGGCTGCCTCATCTACCTTTAAAGAGATATTGCGGGCAGGGATAATCGTTGATACGGCATGTTTATAGACCAGTTGCTGTTTACCGTCCACCTCCAGCAAAATGGTAAAATTATCAAAACTGCGCACCGTTCCTTTTATCTGGTAACCGTTTATCAGAAAAACCGTCATCGGTAAATTTTCTCTTCTGGCCTGATTTAAAAAAGTGTCCTGTAAATTAATACCCGTCTTGTTCATTTTATCTAATCTCCTCCAATATTATACAATTATTTATATATATTCGCTTTATTTAACTCCTTATCCTTCCAGAGAGCTATTAATATTTTCCACAAAATCGTCAATATTAATTCTCCGGGTATCAAACCAATGGATGCGCTCATCGCGGCGAAACCATGTAAATTGTCTCTTGGCATAGTTTCTGGTTTCTTTTTTAATGGTTTCCATTGATTCTTCGAGTGTACAGTGCCCCTCCAGATAATTGACGAGCTGCCGGTAACCCAGAATCTGCAATCCCGGTGCCTCTTTGGAATATTTCATCAGCAGGGTCTCCACCTCTTCAATAAAACCGTTTTTTATCATATCATCGGTCCGGCGGTTGATCCTCGCATATAATTCGTCTCTGTTCAGAGTCAGACCAACCATAACAAAACGGTAGCGGGGCTTATGTTCTCTGGTCTCCTGCCATTGTTTGGAGATACGCCTTCCTTCGGTATAATATACTTCAAGAGCCCTGATAATCCTGCGTTTATCTCGAGGATGAATCCTCAAAGCGGATTCCGGATCTTTCTCCTTTAATTGATGGTGAAGATATTTAGAACCCTTCTCCACGGCAATCTTGTTCAAGCGCTCTCTCAACTCTTTATTCCTGCCACTGCTGCTGAACACATAACCGTCGGTGATCGATTTAACGTATAATCCGGTCCCTCCCACGATAATAGGTCGCCTCCCTCTTGCAAATATTTCCGGTATGACATTGCGGGCCAACTTCTGATAATGAGCTACACTGAATTGCCTGGCGGGATCGATAATATCGATAAGATGATGCCGCACTTTTTTCTGCTCCAGCCGTGACGGTTTGGCGGTGCCGATGTTTAAATAACGGTATACCTGTGCTGAATCGGCGGATACTATCTCTCCATCTATCTTAGGGGCAATTTCAAGAGCCAGCCTGCTCTTTCCTATCGCCGTAGGACCAACGATGACCATCAATCCAGGCAGGTCTTTACCACCGTTCGGCGTAAAATCTTTAGTGATTCTCAATATCCTCCTTTGCGACGAAATCCTTTTTCCAATTCATGGCGAGTAAAAGAGATTAACGTCGGACGGCCATGAGGGCAATAAAATGGAGTAGCGGTCATCCCCCACTCCTTGATGAGCTGTCTGATTTCGGGAAGACTCATTTTCTGGTTGGCCTTAACGGCACTCTTGCAGGCCATCATCTTGATGACCAGTTCATTGGAATCATCAGGTATCTCTCCCCGGCTGTTAATATACTCTATCAAATCAAGAAAGTATTCCCGATTAAAGATATCAGCCAGTATGGCCGGTATTTCTCTCACCAGATAGGTATTTTCCCCAAATAATTCTATTTTGAAACCGGTATTCTCCATCATCTTGATATATTTGGGCATACTTTCCGCCAGAGAGGCAGGAACCTCCACACTGAT
This sequence comes from Dethiobacteria bacterium, assembly GCA_049277715.1. Taxonomy (GTDB): domain Bacteria; phylum Bacillota; class Dethiobacteria; order DTU022; family PWGO01; genus JAAYSV01. Next base: position 3,004 of record JBASYW010000054.1, read on the forward strand.
CGGAGATGCCAGTACCTGTGAATCATGCCTCGACTCACTGTATTTTTCTTTATATTGTTCATAAAGAACCCTCTCATGGGCGGCATGCTGATCTATAAGCAGCAACTTATCTGATTTCTGGGCTAAAATATATGATGAGAGATACTGACCGATCACCCGGTAATCTTCTTCGGGAAAGAGCCGGTTGTTCTCTTCTGCAGCGCTGACCATGGTATTATCCTTTTGAAAATCATCGGGAAGACGGCTATCGGCCACCCCTTCACTGTAAAGGTGATAGGTTCTGCTCTTCTGCCCCAATGCTTCTTCATGGGGAGAATATTTGCGTGGTCCGGTGCTAAAGTTCCTTTTGGGAGTGACATCCTCTTTTCTTAACGTGATGGCCGGCGAGGTGCGTCCCAATGCGTCGCTAACCGCCTTGAATAACAATCCGGTTATATCCCGGTCATGATGAAACCTTACCTCCGCCTTGGCAGGATGGATATTCACATCTACAGTTTCCGGCGGAACCTGTAGATAGATGACCGCCAACGGAAAACGGTGGTCATGTATCAGCCCCCGATAGCCTCGCTTCAAGGTGCCACTCAGCAAATGACTCCTTATCAGACGGCGGTTGACCAGAAAGGTTTGGTACTGCCGCGTTGATCTGGTTAGCAGAGGAGTAGAGATATAGCCATCAATGGAAATGGCCCCTTGCTGTCTATGTTTTAGCTCCAGCATGGATCGCGGCGCATCCCCGCCATAAACTTCAGCAATGATATCCAGTATATTCCCGTCCCCCTTGGTTTTAAAAATCAACCTCTCCTCATGCCATAGGGAGAATGCCACTTCGGGAAACGAGAAAGCCAGATCGGTTAACAGCAAAGAGATCCTCCTCGCTTCATGCGCCGGGGATTTCAAGAAGGCCCTCCGTGCCGGGGTATTGTAAAAAAGATCACTTACCACTATATCTGTCCCCACGGGAGCACCGACTTCTTCCAAACTGCGCCTCTCTCCTCCCTCCATCTTTATGCGCATGCCCCCCCAATCCTCAGGGGTGCGGCTGGTCAACGCTACCCTGGATACAGCGCTGATACTGGCCAATGCCTCCCCCCGAAAACCCAGACTGTTAAGGCGCAGAAGATCGTCAAGCGTATTTATTTTGCTGGTTGAATGCCTCTGAAAAGCGCTGCTTATTTCATGGGGAAAGATGCCGATCCCGTCATCGGTAACCCGTATCTCCTGCAAACCGCTTTCTCTGATGCGGACCTCTACGAGAGAGGCCCGGGCATCCAGGGAATTTTCCACCAATTCCTTTACCACCGAGGCCGGATTTTCAACGACCTCACCGGCGGCGATCTGCTCCACAACATCGGGAGCAAGCATTCTTATCTTGGTCATGATTACTCCTCACCAATATTTTTTTGCAAAGCGGACTGAATGCGGAACAGCTCCTGCATGGCTTCCAGCGGACTGATTATTTCAAGTTTCATCTCCAGCAATTCTTTCACAATTCTGCGGATCTCTTCCGTAACACCATCATCCCGGTTCTCCATGTGGTTCTCCAGTTCAAAGAGGGTGACCTGTTTTATACCCTTCCGATCAGCTTTCTCGATCTCCGTTAATATAACCCGGGCACGCTCTATAACTTCCGCAGGCAATCCGGCCAATCTGGCCACGTTGATACCGTAACTTTTATCCGCCTTTCCGGGGATCACCTTTCTTAAAAATATAACTTTATTGCCACGCTCTCTGACGGCCATCGTATAGTTTTTAACTCCCGGAAGCTCCTTCTCCAGAACAGTCAACTCATGGTAATGTGTGGAAAACAGGGTCCAGGACCCAAGATGTTTGTGGATATATTCCAGAACGCTCCGGGCAATGCTCATGCCATCGTAAGTACTTGTCCCCCGCCCGATCTCATCAAGAACGATCAGTGTTTGGGGGGTAGCCTCTTTCAGTATGGATGCCGTCTCACTCATCTCCACCATAAAAGTGCTCTGGCCGGCACTGAGATCATCGGTCGCCCCGATACGGGCAAAGATACGTTCGAGGACCGGCAACCGGGCTGAGGAGGCGGGAACAAAACTGCCCATCTGAGCCATGAGGCAGATCAGCGCGATACTCCGGCAGTAGGTGCTCTTCCCCGCCATGTTGGGACCGGTAAGTATCAGCATCTTCCGGTTTTCATCCAGAGAAGCATGGTTTGGCACGAATCTCTCCCCCAGATCCATCTTCTCGATCACGGGATGCCGCCCCATTTTGATCTCGATTGGAGCGCCGGTATCTATTTCGGGACGGCAGTATCTGTTAACCAATGCGGCTTCTCCCAAACTGCGGAGACAGTCCAGTTGGGCCAGATACTGGGCCGTCTGCTGGATAGAATCGGTATATTTCAGCACCTCTTCGCGAAGATCTTCAAACAACTGATATTCGAGCCGGACCAATTTCTCATTGGCTCCGGTTATCTCCTCC
>JBASYW010000055.1:0-7703 GCA_049277715.1 Dethiobacteria bacterium
GCGTGGGACTGGTAATGGGAGCGATCTGCGGTTTATTGGTATCTATTGCCACTTTGTTGTGGCAAGGGAACCCCTATCTGGGACTCGTGGTCGGAATCTCCATGTTCTTGACCGTCAGTCTGGCCACAGTGATCGGAACGTTGGTTCCGTTGTTATGTTACAAGGTGGGGATTGACCCGGCGATTACCTCCGGTCCTTTTGTCACCACCATCAAAGATGTCACCGGTTTACTGATTTATTTTGGGATGGCTACAATTTTCCTACGGTTCCTCCATTAGAAGGAGCGGCAAACAAGTTTTAAAAGTAAGTGGCAGATCCGATGATTGTGTCTGCGGTTTTTAAAAGCGGTAATAACTTTCAACAAGCCAGTGATCTTAAATCAAAATTAACAAATCGGTTAAATAAAAATAACCGATTTTTTTATTATTTTCTTTAAAAAAGAAGGAGAATGGGAATCAGGGGCGAATTTAACTATATAAGTGGGGTTAAGTGGGTAGAAGTGGGGAATTAAACCGGAAGAGGGAATCGTTGATTATGTTCATGGGTGAGTTCAGCCATGCATTGGATGGCAAGGGCAGGCTTATCGTACCTGTTAAATTGCGCTTAGGGCTTGGGGATAAGTTTATCATCACCCGTGGGTTGGATGTATGCCTGTTTGCCTATCCTTTGCCGGAGTGGGAAGTAATGGAGCAGAAGTTAAAAGGTTTACCGCTTACCCGTGCCGATGCCCGTGCTTTCATGCGTCTGTTCTTCTCCGGCGCTGTCGAGGTGGAGAGGGATAAGCAGAGCCGGATATTGATCCCCCAGAATTTAAGAGATTATGCTCATCTGGAACGTGAAGTTGTCATCCTCGGTGTTTCAAACAGAGTGGAAATATGGGCTGATACCATCTGGAAGAATTACAGCGAGGAGAAGAATTCATCTTTTGAGCAGATTGCCGAGCAGCTTGTGGATTTTGATCTTTGAAATGGATAAATGAGTGTAATTCTGGTCCAGGCTGATATTGGAAGGTGAAAGACCATTCATAAACCGGTTATGCTTGAAGAAGTGATACGATTCATGGATCCTCAAACCCAAGGCGTTTATGTCGATGCCACGATCGGGGATGGAGGGCATGCCGGGGCGTTACTTTCCCGCGGAGGGGTTCTTGTGGGTATTGATCGCGATGAGGAATCACTTCGCCGGGCTGCCGATAATTTGAGAGGCTACAAGGATCGACTTATTTTAAAGAAAGGTAATTTTGGGCGGATTGAAGCGCTGGTAAGAGAGGCCGGTTATCGATATGTTCAGGGCATTATTCTGGATCTTGGTATTTCCAGCAATCAGGTTGATCAGCCTTTACGAGGTTTTTCTTATCGGAAGGATGGTCCGCTGGATATGAGGATGGATCGTAATCTAACGGTTACCGCCGCCGATCTGCTTAATAATTGCAATGTCGAAGAGTTGACACGCATATTCAAGGAATACGGTGAAGAGAGATGGGCTTCCAGAATTGCATCATTTGTGATCGAGTATCGCCAAAAGCGAAGGTTGGAGTCAACCAGGGAATTGGTAAAGATTATTAAAGCAGCCATTCCCTTGAGAGCCAGGCAAAGAGGAACACATCCGGCAAGAAGGTGTTTCCAGGCTCTCCGGATAGCGGTGAACAAGGAATTGAACGAGTTGGAGGAGGCCCTCCCGCAATGCATTGATTTGCTTGAAAGGGAGGGCAATCTATGCATAATTTCATACCACTCGTTGGAAGATCGGATCGTTAAAAAGTATTTTAAATCGCAAGCAGAAGCCTGCACCTGCCCGGCGGGGCTTCCTCAATGCGTATGTGATGCAACCGCAAGGATAAAAATTATGACGAGGCATCCTTTAAGGCCGACACGGGAAGAGATAGCGGGCAATCCCCGTTCAAGAAGTGCTCTATTAAGGGTTGCGCAAAAGACTTAGTTCTAAACAAAAGAGAAGGTGAATAAATTGTTACAGGCTCGGAAAGTTTCTTTCCAACAGTACCATCAACATCAATACAAAAAAAGATATACTGCTGTGCCTCAGACCCGGACCCGTTATCGGGCACAAGAGAAAAGCAGGGCCAAGGCCAGATTACCTATATACATATTTTGATTGATTTGTTTTATATTGTCTGTTGCATCGGTAGCCCAGTATTGTAAAATAGTAACGACTAACTTTGAAATCGGAAAAGCACAAAAAGAGATCGAGAGACTTACGGAGGAGCGCAAAGAGTTGGAGCTCGAAATTGCCGGTTTAAACTCTCTGGAGCGAATTGAAGGGATCGCCAGAGCCGGACTGGAACTTGAGGAAGCTCAGAAGATCAAGATTCATACCGTGGCGCAAAACAGGTAATGTCAACCAGTTTTTTGGGAGGTTGCGTTTTTGTATAATGCTTCGCTTTCTAAGATGGATGTCCGGAAAAGGTTAATCATCGTATTTATTTTCCTTCTTGTACTCACCTTCTTTTTAATTGTCAGATTGTTCTGGATCCAGGTTGTACAGGCCGATGAACTTTATCAGAAGGCCTGGGAGCAATGGAACCGCAGTATTCCTGCCCGTTCACCCCGCGGATCCATATATGACCGGAACGGCAGGCTACTGGCGGGTAGCAGCACCGTTGAAACGGTGGTCGCCATCCCCGCACAGATTGAAAATTCGCAAGAAACGGCAAATCTATTATCCGGAGTTCTCGATGAAGATCCATCGAGGCTGAAGGAACTTCTTACCCGCCCCCGGGCGGCGGTCTACCTTAAACGAAAGGTGGATAAGGAGGTCGCCCAGAAAGTACGCGATCTGAAAATTACCGGTATTACCTTTACCACAGAGGGAAAGCGTTTTTATCCACAGGGTTCTCTGGCATCGCAACTTCTTGGTTTTGTAGGGATGGATCAGGGATGGAGCGGCCTGGAAATTATGTACGAGGAGGAGCTGCAGGGAAAGGAAGGCCGTCTGTTTTTCCCTTCAGATAATAAGAATCGGCCTATTCCCCATGAGGTGCGCAGATTTATCCCCCCTAAAAACGGGAAAGATCTCTATCTGACGATCGACGATACCATTCAATATATCGTGGAGAGGGAACTGGAGAGAGCACTTAACGAATATGGGGCCAAGCAGGCGATTGCCCTGGGAGTTGATCCTTCTACCGGCGAGGTGTTGGCTGTATGCAGCAAACCCGACTTCGACCCTGAACAATATTCCAAGTACGATCCCAAGTACTGGAAGCTGACGCCTATAACCGGCACTTTCGAACCGGGTTCCACATTTAAACTGGCTACATTGATGGCGGCCGTTGAGGAAGGCATTTACAATGAGAATGAGAATTTTTATTGCCCCGGCTCCCTGGAAGTCGCAGGCCGAAAAATCGGATGTTGGACTTCCTCGCGCGGCGGCCATGGAAGTATAAACTACCTTGAAGCGGTGCTCGGTTCCTGTAACCCTGCATTTATGGTTCTTGGTCAGCGGCTGGGGAAAGATAAATTATTTTCATATTACAAGACTTTCGGTTTCGGTGCCAAAACAGGCATCGATTATCCCGGTGAGGGGAGTGGAATTATCTTTGAACCTTCCCAGGTGGGCCCTCTGGAATTGGCCACTTCATCATTCGGGCAGGGAGTTTCCGTTACCCCTCTGCAGCAGGTAATGGCCTACGCTGCGATTGCCAACGGGGGATATCTGATGAAGCCCTATGTGGTTAAAGAGATAAAGGATCATGAGGGGAATATATTTTTAAAGAATGAACCACAGGTTGTGAGACAGATGATCTCCACCGAAACATCCCGAAAAGTGGCGGGGATCATGGAAAAAGTGGTTACCAGTGGCAGTGGAATAAACGCCTATATCGAAGGATACCGGATCGCCGGTAAGACGGGCACGGCTCAGAAAGTAGGCCCCGGAGGAGGTTATCTCTCCGGTGATTTCATACTCTCTTTTGTGGGGTTTGTCCCCCTGGAAAAACCGCAAATCATACTTTATATCGCTGTAGATGGGGCGACGAAGGGGTCGCAGTGGGGTTCGCAGATTTGTGCACCGATATTTCATCGTATCATGAAAGATGTTTTAAATTATTTGGGCATGCAGCCCAGGGAAGAGAACGTGCTTCCCGAGGGTGGGATCATTGAAGTGCCGGATTTGATTGATCAGACTCTCGAAGATGCCGGGCGGATACTGGACAATAAAGGTTTATTGTTAAAAACGGTTGGTGAGGGCGATAAGATTATCGATCAGACTCCCAAAGGAGGGGCCCAAGTACCGATCCATTCACGCATAATTGTGTACCTTGGCGAGAAAGCATTGCCCACCGGGAAGGTGCTCGTTCCTGACCTGAGAGGCTCAACCGTGGAGGAAACCAGAGAGATATTGAAGTGGTTGGGGTTGGGGCTGAAAGAAGAGGGAAGCGGCATGGCGGTTGAACAGTATCCCAAATCAGGTACCGAAGTAAGCCCTGGAAAAGAGGTAAGCGTTATCTTTCGTTCTTCTTCCTCCAACGGGCAGTAATTCACGGCAAAAGTTTATCTTTTTCTTATTTCGTTTATAATATTTATAGAGCCATAAATTCAGGTAAAAAGGAAGATCCATGCATATAAGCAAGCTGCTCGATAATTTACTGCTAAAAGAAATCAACGGCAGGGTCAGTGGGGAGGTCACCGGGCTTGTTTACCACAGCGACAAGGTAAGAAAAGGGCATCTTTTCTTTGCTCTGCCGGGAACAAAAGCCAGAGGATGGGAGTATGCCCGGGAGGCGGTTAGAAACGGTGCACTGGCCGTGGTTGTCGAGGATGATGCCCCCAAGATGGATCTCCCCTGTATCCGCACCCCTGATGTCCGTTTGGCCATGGCGGCGATGGCAGCGGCCTTCTATGAATTCCCGTCTCAAAAATTACGCCTTATCGGGGTAACGGGGACAAACGGGAAGACGACGACTACTTATCTTATCGATAAACTGCTCGAGGTAAAGGGTGTTACCAGCGGATTGATCGGGACGGTGGACTACAAGATCGGTACAGAAAAGTTTCCCGTTTTATCCACAACTCCGGAGGCCCCTGCGCTTCAGGCCTTATTGGCGCGGATGATCGAAAAAGGCGCCTCTTATGCGGTGATGGAGGTCTCTTCCCATGCTCTGGACTGGCACCGGGTCTCCGGATGTGAATTTGATATCGCTGTTTTAACCAATATCACCGAAGATCATCTCGATTTTCATCATGATTTTGAATCTTACCGGGCGGCCAAGGGCAAGCTATTTTCGCGGATGGGGGGATCTCTTTCCAAGATGGGGCGGCCCAAAGCAGCCGTGCTGAACCGGGATGATCCCAGCTTTGATTATCTCTCCTCCCTGAATCCCGTGGAAACGGTCTCCTATGCGGTCAAGAGGCCGGCTGATGTATATGCAGAAAACCCGATTATCGATCACCGTGGCACCCGGTTCAGGGTGCGTACCTTTGCCGGTGATATTGAGCTTAACCTGAGGTTGAGGGGGATGTTCAATGTCTATAATTCTTTGGCCGCCATTGCCACAGGGCTGGTTGACGGGATGAAGATCGAGGATATAAAGACAGGGCTGGAGGCGGTCACAGGGATACCGGGGCGCTTTGAACAGGTTGAGTGCGGCCAGGATTATCTGGTGATCATCGATTATGCCCACACCACCGATGGTCTGGAGAACGTGTTACAGACGGCAAGGCAGCTCCTGAAACAGGGGCGGCTGATCACGGTCTTCGGATGCGGCGGTGAACGTGATCGTTCCAAACGATCCCTGATGGGAGAGATCGCCGGGAAGTATAGTGAAATATGTATCGTTACCTCGGATAATCCGCGGGGAGAAGACCCGGAAGCGATAGTGGAGGAGATCATCCCCGGACTGAGAAAGACAAAAAAAGACGGCGAATATCATGTCCATATAGATCGTCATGCCGCGATCAAGAAGGCTGTTGATCTGGCGGCACCTGGAGATATCGTTATTATCGCCGGCAAAGGGCATGAAGAGTACCAGATTTTTAAGGAGAAGACGATTTATTTCAGTGATCGGAAAACGGTAGAGAAGTTGGTTGCCGAAAAGCGCAAAGAGAGATAACGTTTGCTCCGGCCGTTTTTAAATATCTGTACATAAAGGAACTGTTTAGATGAAACTTACTGTTCGCGAGATTGCCGAGGCTACGGGGGGAACCCTGGTTGGCGGAAACCCCGAAAATTCGGTAGGCGGGGTTTCGATCGATACCCGCAGCCTTGAGCCTGAAGATTGGTTTGTCCCTCTGAAAGGGGAGAGGACCGATGGCCATCATTTTATTTCCGAAGCTTTAAGCAAGGGAGCCAGCGGGGCATTCAGTGAAGTGGATCCTCCCCGGAGTCTGTATTCCGGAGTCATCATCAGGGTGGAAGATACTCTCGATGCATTGCAGCGGTTGGCGGGGTATTACCGGCGCCGGTTTGACACGGAGGTTATCGGCATAACGGGCAGCAGCGGAAAAACTACGACCAAAGATCTGGTGGCCACGGTTTTGGGGCGCCATTTCGATCTGCTTAAGACCGCCGGTAACTATAACAATCATATCGGCCTGCCCTTGACACTCCTGAATCTTACCGACCGTCACCGGGTGGCTGTGCTGGAGATGGCCATGCGGGGGCCGGATGAGATTGCGCGCCTGGCACAGATCGCGGCTCCCCAATGGGCGGTTATTACCAATATCGGCACCGCACACATCGAACTTCTCGGGTCGATAGAGAAGATTGCCCGGGCCAAAGGCGAACTGCTTGATAATTTAAGTGACGACGGGATCGCCATCCTCAACGGAGATGATCCGTATCTTCGGAAACTGGGACAGGGGTATCGCGGCGAGGTATATTATTTTGGATGGAAAGAAGATGTTGATTTTCAAGCATCCGCATATGCCGGCCGGGGCGAAGGGGCGGATTTTGAGGTGACTTTTCCCGATGGTCGGAAACGTTGTTTTGAGCTCCCCCTTCCCGGGAAGCACAATATCAGCAACGCACTTGCTGCTCTGGCGCTGGGCTATCTTTTCAAGATAGATGTGGATGCTCTGGATTTTGATCTGTGGGACTCAAATTATTCTGCGGGCCGACTGCGGATAGAAGAGGTAGGAGATCTGAAAATTATCGATGATACCTATAATGCCAATCCCGTTTCCATGAGAGCTTCTATTGAAGTACTGAGGGAGATGGATGTGGCCGGTCTGAAGATTGCCGTGCTCGGAGATATGTTGGAGTTGGGCACGATTTCAGAAGATGCCCACCGGATGATCGGCAGAGATATCTCCAAAAGCGGAATTGATTATCTGATCACGGTCGGTAAGCGGGCTCAATTTATCGGCGAGGAGGCCCGGAAGGACAAAGTAAAGGTGCAGATATGTGAAGATAACGAGCAGGCCTGGAGGAGCCTGCATGATATACCTGTTACACCGGGTAGCATGATCCTGTTCAAGGGCTCCAGAGGGATGAAACTGGAAGAGATAATATCCAAGTTGAAAAAACATTATAACTTGCGGGAAGGCTGAATCTTTAAAAGTAAGTGCCGGAGCAGCCCGGCGGTCGCAAGGCCAAGTCAAGTCGTGAAGGCAAACATGGAGGAGAAGAATGTTATCAACGGTATCGGCAATCATATTACTTTCTTTGGTGATAAGCGTGGTTATCAGCCCTCTGTATATATTTTATGCCAAACGCAGGCAATTTCGGCAGAATGTAAGGGAGGATGG
>JBASYW010000056.1:0-10241 GCA_049277715.1 Dethiobacteria bacterium
CTTACCGGTTTGTCGGAAGCTTTGCTGCCCAGTCTTGAAGAACGACGCTTGCACCATAATCAGATTAGCAACCTTTCCGGACTGGATGAAGGCAACCTACCCAAACTGGAATACCTTCTTTTAAGCAATAATCGGATAAACAGCCTTTCAGGGCTGGAAGAATGGGAACTGCCCGCACTGAGTGTTGTTTTGCTGAGAGACAATCAAATTACCTGCATAGAAGATCTTGCAAAAGCTCGACTGCCGGCCCTAACAGCGATTGACCTGAGCCATAATCAAATCACTGATCTTTCCACTTTGGCAGGAACAGAACTGCCCGAACTATGGGGGTTAGGATTAACCCATAACAAAATAAGCGACATTTCAGTATTCACAGAAGTAAACCTTCCCAACCTTAGTGCCCTTGGTTTAAGCTACAACCAAATCACTAATCTTTCCTCTTTAGCGGATGTAAACTTTACCAGTCTGGAATATCTTGAATTGGAGCATAACCAAATCAGCAACCTTACCGGTTTGGCGGAAGCTTCGCTGCCCAGTCTTAAAGAATTACGCTTGCACCATAATCAGATTAGCAACCTTACCGGTTTGTCGGAAGCTTTGCTGCCCAGTCTTGAAGAACTACGCTTGCACCATAATCAGATTAGCAACCTTTCCGGACTGGATGAAGGCAATCTACCCAAACTGGAATACCTTCTTTTAAATAATAATCGGATAAACAGCCTTTCAGGGTTGGAAGAATGGGAGCTGCCCGCACTGAGTGAAGTTTTGCTGGGAGACAATCAAATTACCTGCATAAAAGATCTTGCAAAAGCTCGACTGCCGGCCCTAAAAAGGATTGACCTGAGCCATAATCAAATCACTGATCTTTCCACTTTAGCAGGAACAGAGCTGCCCGAACTACGGGGGTGAGGATTAACCCACAACCAAATAAGCGACATTTCAGTATTCACAGAAGTAAACCTTCCCAACCTTAGTGCCCTTGGTTTAAGCTGCAACCAAATCACTAACCTTTCCTCTTTAGCAGATGTAAACTTAACCAGTCTGAAATATCTTGACTTGGAGCATAACCAAATCATGGATTTATCAGGTTTAGCTGATTCAGAGTTTCCTGAACTGGACTCACTTTGTCTGAGGCTAAATTATTTGAATATCAACCATGGAAGCCCGGCAAGGAATATTATTGATGACTTTATAGCGAAAGATATTTATGTGAGATATGAACCTCAAAGGCCTTTTTATGGTGATATCGATATAAACGAGGTTATAAATGTAACCGATGCTACTATCCTGGTATTACGTCATGTTGCAGGATTAACCGTTTTAACCCCGGAACAGTTAATCCGAGCCAAGGTTTTTAATGAAGAAACCGAAACCCTGACCATCCAAGACGCAATTTTTATTTTGCGCCATATTGTTGGCTTGATTAACCAATTTCCGGTGCAATGACCGGTTGGTTTTGCTTTAATAATAGCAGCATTCTTGACGGCTACAACAGGAAAGGCGTTGTATTAGGATAAGACAGATAGTGTGGAAATTTCCCTATCTTAAACCGTTACCGGTATAGATGGCAAAAAGCATCTAACTATGAGAAAATCTCTAGCGCCTCCTATCGTTTACCAACTTTTGAAAGGAAAAATTATAAATAAATTGTGTAAAATTTAATTCGATAAAAGCAGGGATTTGTTTCCTAATATAGAATTAATATACAAAGCGTATTTAAGAAAGGATGACTATAAATGAGAAAACTAAGGTTGGAAAAGGTTATGTTGGTTGTATTGGTAATTTTTACACTATCATTATCGGCATGTGGAGTGAGTCCATCAGATGGTACTGGTACAGAAGCAGTTACTGACAATGACAAGCAACAAACATCCGATTCTGAACCTGGCGAAAATGCACTTGGAACCAGACAGAACCCTGTCCCTTTAGGAACTGAAGTAAAAGTAGGACCCAATTGGCATATCAAAATTCTTGAAATCAACCCAGATGCGTGGTCAATTATTAAGCAAACAAATCAATTTAACGATCCTCCGGAAGAGGGTCATCAATTTGTCATGGCTAATATCCAGACTTCTTACGCAGGTGAGGAGTCTGATACGCCATGGGTCAGTTTAAGTATAAAATACCTTGGATCTGATGGCAATGTGTACGACAGTGGTTGCGGCGTACTGCCAAAGCAATTTTCGGATATAGGTGAACAATTCCCTGGTGCGTCTGCGCAAGGCAATATCGCATGGTCCGTTCCTTCTGATGCAGTTGATGGCGGTGCAATTATTATCGAGGAATCGTTTTCGTTTGATAGTACACGCGTATTCTTTGAGGGAGTACGATAATTGGGCCATGCAATCAAACAAAAAGCTGGTGATATCATCTTATAAGGCGAGAAGATAATCTTTAGATAGGCTTAGATTGTATTTTTTAGGGGGGCTGTTCCAAAAGAGCAGCCCTTGCTATATTTTCTCGAATGAAACAAATAAACACTTTCCTGTTAGCACAGGTGAAGATCAGGAAGCCATATCGGGCTATATTGGGTAACCATAATAGTTATTCAACGATGGGCCATGATGCTATTTTTATGCGAATAAAAGAGCTACAGCCAACAACATGCAAGGGCTAAGGGGCTTTTGGGAAATGGTAGTTATTTTCGACGGCTATTCCTGCGTCTTTTTTCTTCGGTTTTCTGCCAGCGAAAAAGTTTACAACAGATAAAATGATCGCTATAACCCCCCAAACAGTCATATCAGAAAAGTCGCTGGTTGCCCCATTTACAATAGCAAAAAAAGCTGCTATGGAGGAAAATACCATTGCTACTTTGGGTAAAACGAAAGCAAAAGCGCCAGAAACAAAAAGCAAGAAGGCGACAAACATACCTACTGAACCACTTTGGGAGGAAATTTCATCAGAGAATATTGCTCCACCAACTCCGACAGTGCAAGACTGTAAAAAAATAATACAGCCGATAATTAAAGAAATTATGCCTGATGCAATTTTCAAAGAAGCACCACCTTTGGTTAATTATTGATAATATGTAATATTCGCCCAACAAACGATAATTCCTGCTTTTATATTATTGGTTGAAAAATTTTGGGGGTTTTATTGAGAGCATTGGTAGATCTGGAGGAATTGAGCGAAGAAGATAAAGTTAGAGCGGATACAACAAAATCAGGCGAATATTCAGTAAAAGATGCAATAAGAATTTTGCAATACATAGTAGGACTGTAGGATATCTTTTTTAATTAACCGTGGTCGCGACATTTAAACCTTTGCGCGAGATGCAGCGGCATATTAGTCGGTATATTTATTATGCTTTTTTTAAGCGGGTTAAACGTCAATCAAAATTATTTTTTGCTCGGAATTATTCCGCTTGCGATTGACGGCTTTTATCAGTACTTTTCAAGATACACGAGTACAAATAAAAGACGGTTTATTACCGGTCTTTTATTTGGCCCCGCCCTTATCGTTTTATCAAGCCATTATTATTTATTTATGGCCAAATTGATGATGAAATTTATCACCTTGATTCGATAATTCAATTAATAATGTGCTTATTTATTTCATTTTGGACCTGGCGCCTGAATAAACGCCATTTTGGGTGCAGTTTTGGCCGGGGCGTTTCCCGAAAGAGATGTCATTCTTTTTTTATGGCTTCTTCAAATATTTTATAATATGATTTTCCGGCCTCGGTCCAGAGCATCCGCCGGCCAAACCGGTAAGCATTCTTCCGGATTTCGTTGCGCAGTTTATCGTTTTCCAGCAGCAGTAACAGCTCCCGGGCAATGGCCTCGCTATCCTCAAAAGGCACGATCCGCCCCCGCCGATCGCTCAGCAGTTCTTCCGCATAGTAATAGGGCGTCGATATGATCGCCTTGCCGCAGGCCAGGGCATAAGCCAGGGTCCCCGATGACACGCGCTCTTTATTCAGGTAGGGTGTAATATAGATGTCGGCCGCCATCAGAAAGTCGATCAGTTTATCCAGAGAAACAAATTCATTGTAAAAGAAGACGTTGTTATTCAATTTATTTGCTTTAATCTTCTTTTTTAGAGATTCACGATATTCTTCACCGTGAAGCTTCAGTATCGCGGGGTGGGTTTTCCCCAGGATGATGAAAGTGGCACGGGGGAAGCGGGCAACAACTTTTTCCATGGCCTCGATGACGTATTCCATCCCTTTGTACTGATCAAGAAGACCAAAGGTGAGAATAATATCTCTGCCCTCCATGTTAATGATTTTTTTATACGGAGCAGGGTCGGCATAGGGTACATCATGAACGCCATGAGGGACGACGACAACCTGTTCATCGGGAATCTGATAGTGTTTATGGAGGATCGACTTTGCTTTGTTCGAAATTACCGCGATATATGACGAGAGCTTGCAGACATCTTTAAGAGTCTGTTTCTGACCGGGGGTGGCCTCGATGGGGATGGTATGCAAAGTTGTAACCACAGGTTTCTTAAGCCTGCTCAACAGTTGAATAATATAATCCCCGTCCTTACCCCCAAAGAGGTTGAATTCATGCTGAAGGGAGACGACTTTAATCGGTCCGGTATTGATAAATCCGGCCGCCTGTATGTAATCATCGAGATGATTCTCTCTGATGATGAAGGTAACCTCATCGGGATATGCATGGGCGGGGGTTGTATTTTCCATGGCGATGACCTGAAGATAACTGCTGTTAAAATCGTTAATTTTATAGTTAACCTTCAAGCTGTTACGCAAGTCAAACGAGAAAGTGGCTATACCGCACTGCCGTGGCAGATAACTGGTAATAATAGCTGTTTTGATCCTGGCCGGTGTAGGGTTCTTCATGGTAACACTCCTTAATAATATATTTATTTTACAGGTATATGAAGTTATTTCGGATAAATCACGGTTTGGTTAATAATTATATGTGGCGATAGTGTAATTTATTTTGATGGTGTGGTTGTTTGCATTGTATTTAAAGCCTCAGGGTAATGTCTCTTTTAAGTATTTTTCAAAAAGGGGGGGCAAAATCCCTGCCTATAATGGGAAGGAAATTGAAAATATTGGCCTCTGTATATACATTTAACAAAATTGCCAGCCGGTGAGTCGTTCTTCTCGTGCGGCAAGATTGATACAATTATCAATATAATTATAATTTTGTTCTATAAAAAATTATGATAGAATAACCTGAGGGAGGGATATATAGCATGGATTTTCTTACTCATAATGAAAAAAAGATAAACCTGTTGGTTCTAAAACTATTGTGGGCAGCTTTTATCGGTGGATTTTCCGTCTCACTCATCTTGAATGTGGTTGGCCTGGCCGGTACGAGAGAGGGTGCCTTACTTTTTGGTTTTATTACCGGACTTGTTTTAATGATTCTTGTTACCGTTCTTTGTCGTTTTTCCCGGGAACAGGCTTATATTAAATTCGTCCTTATCCTGGCCGGCATCCTTCTGATAGCGGTTATCATTTTTTTAAGCAAGGAGGCTTTCTCTCTTTCCCCCTTGTGGTTCAGTGTCGTTGTGCTGGCTTCGATGTACTTCAATATCCCTCTGATTGTTTTTGCCACCATCTTATCATATGTGGCCAACCTGGTATTGATTATTTACATGCCCGGCCCGGGCTTGGAAAATCTGGAGATAGGAACCTTCATCGGTCAGCCGAGCACGTTGATACTTGCTTTTGGATGTATTGCTTTTACAGTCATGCAAGGTAAAAAATTGTTGGATCTCATCTTGCGCTCCGAAGAAGACGCCAACAAGATGAGAAATGATATCAGCACTATATTTGATAACTCCCAGAAGGCTGCCGGTGAGGCTTTCTCGGTCAGCGAAGCTCTTTCGGAATCGACGGAGAGCATCAGCGCTTCCGTCGAAGAGATCGCCTCAACCACCAATGAGTTTGCCTTGAGCATCATGGATCTGGCACAGGCTTCGCAGGAGATGGCGGAAGTGGGAAGGCAGACCGCAGATCGTGCCTCAAAAGGCGGCGAGGATGTTGAAGATACTCTGAACCAGATAGATGTTATCTGCGAAGTCATACAGAATGTTCAGGAGTCGGTGGAGAGGTTGGTGGATAAAACCAAGAAGATCGGGAAAATGGTGGCCAGTATCAATGAGATCTCCGATCAGACCAACCTCCTTGCTTTGAATGCGGCTATAGAGGCGGCACGGGCGGGGAGTTATGGAAGAGGTTTTGCCGTGGTTGCTGACGAGGTTCGCAAATTGTCCGAGCAGACCGCCCTTACGGCACAGGAAATTACCTTGATCGTCAAAGAGAATGAAAAAGATTCGGAGATTACGAGAGGGGAAATCCTGCGGGGAGCGGAGAAAATCCAAGTAAGTTCGGAGGTCATTGAAAACACCGGAGCCAGCTTCAAAGCGATCATCGATGAGGTTGAGGAGGTTACCAGACGGGTGGAAGCGATCGCACATAACGTGGAAACGTTGAAGTCAAACAGTGAAAACCTGGCGGCGATAACCGAGGAGCAATCTGCATCGGTAATGGAGCTGAATGAACTGGCCAAAGGGCTGAATGCGACCTCGCAGAAACTATCCCAAAATCTTGAATTGAGCATTTAGGGGCCATGCACGGGCGGCTTGCCCTGTCTTGCCCTTTGGCAAAACCGGATGGTACGGCTGTATCTGTTTTGGAAATTTTGAGTGTTATTTTCCTGACATTGCTATGAAAGTGCTGCTTCACTGTTATCAGGAACCCCCTTTTTTATTCTCCGGACGCTCCTTTTTGCGTAAATCCGACATTATATGTCATTTTAGGCCCCCCTTTTTGCGTCATGCTATGAAAGCAAGATTAAAGCGGGACGGGAGTGGTTAAGATCCTTCGGTCGCTTCCGCTGACGTGGCCGCTCCCTCCGGATGACAGAAGAAAAGAAGGTGCTCCCTCCGGATGAAAAAAAAGGGGCCGTCATTGCTATGAAAGTAAACGCTTCGTCGTTATCATGAAGATGACGGGCTTTCATTTATCGTGGTGCGGGTAACGCGTGAAAATTCCGGGCGCAGCGAGGAATCTTGAGCGCAGCGAACACAGGTTTTAAGAGTATGGAGGATTACAAGAGGGCGTTTCAGTTGATATTTCATCTTGATGATTAAAGCGGGCTACCTCAGAATAATCATGGGCTGTTCAGTTAAATAATATTAGCAGAAGCGACGATGAGAAGAGGGGAGATAAAATTGAAGCTGACCGAGGTCGGGAAAGAAACATTTACAGAAGTTGTATTGAACTCTAACATTCCTGTTCTGGTAGATTATTATGCGCCCCATTGCGGGCCATGCCGGGTGATGGCCGGGGTGTTGGAGAAGCTTGCCCCGAAATACGCCGATCAAGTAAAGATAGTAGGCATCAACGTGGAAGATAATTACGATCTGGCCATACAATATGAAGTGATAAGTACCCCTACACTAAAGCTTTTCAAAGATGGCATGGAAGTTGAGAGCCTTGTCGGCATGCAGCCCCAGGATTCCGTAGCCCGGTTTCTGGATCGGCATATCTAAAGCCCCCGTGGGTGATTACAGGATCCCCAGGCGGCGCAGCCACAGACAGTAATTGAACATCTTCCGGGTATCAGAACCGGCCTCCTGTATCAGAAAGTCGGCGGTCTCTTTTAGATTGGGTCTGCGAGCTTTGGGATCTGAAAGATATACGGCCAGAAGTCCTTTAACCACCATGCGATGAAACCCGGCATTGGGCAAGGCGGATACCCTTTTCAGAGATTCATGGATAAAGAGCTGCAGCCGGTGCGGGATGGAGACGGAGCGTGGATAGCAGGCGATAAAATTAAAATCATTTTCCAGAAGGTCTTCTTCCTGATCAATGAGATAGTCGAGTAGAATATGCAAACCGCATACCCAGGGGAAGTAAGCACGGGTAATAGCAGACACCAGGTTTTTGGATAACTGCGGCCGCGTGGACAGGGCCAGCAATGCAAAGATAGCCAATGTGGAGCCGCATGCAGCGGCGTATTCCCACCAGTATAGACCGTGGCTGTGAAAATTGTTTTTTGCACGGTACCATCGTTTCAGAAGAGATCTGCGTACGGAAGGATTCATGTGCTTGTACGTTTGCAGATCATTGTAGAGCGAAGCCAGTTTTACAGCCTCGTATTTTACCGTACTGTAAGAAGGAAAGAGCATGAGTTGGTCTTTGCAGGCCGCAACCAGCTCTTCGAGATAACCACCGTCATTTTTTAAGGGGTAAAAACGATAATAGCTTTCTTTGCGGGGCGGCCCCGGTGAGAGCGCATCGGTCATCGCCAGGTGGAGGCAGCGGAAGGCGGCCTCGTTGTAGCAGTTGTTGCGATCGCACAAGTTATCGAGATAATCGCTGATTGTCTGCAGGGCGACGATCGCCCGGGTCAAGTTGGGACCGTAATTGCGGGCATCCAGGGCAAAGAAACTTCCTCCTTGAGAGTGAAACTTCTTTAAATGCAAACTGCTCGTTGCCAAGCGGAGGAGATCCCAGTCGGGACATTCTTCGATCTTTCTGCCCCAGTGGCGCAGTTCCCTGGAAACCTGGGGGATTACAGTCGTTAAAAAGAAAACGATATTGCCGGTGGTGGAAGATGAAATTGTCGGTGTGATCTCAACCATGGTTGCACTCCTTTCCTGTCGTGGTAGAAAGAAGATGAAAATATCCGGGAAGGCTTTGTTATCAGGGTGGTTAATAGAACAGGAAACCCTCCCGGGTTTTAGGGTTTCCTGTTCTTAAGGCATTCAATGGCGGCATTCAGCATTATTCGTGATGATTGTCACGTTCTCTGCATTTTTCATCATGGCAATTTTCATCGCCGCAACGCTTACAAACTGATAATGAGAGGCTGCCCTCATCTTCGACGGCGGCATCTATATTCATGGACAGATAGCGGTGGAAAAACCACTCTGCGGCGGCAATGATCGCCGCGGTTACCACGGCCATGGAGAAGGTGACTATCTCGGTCATGAACAGATTGGAGAGTCCAAATATCACTGCGGCCACAATAAATTCTACAAATACGGCTCCCAGGCTGCCAATCCTCGGCAATACATATAAATCACCCAGATAATACAAAGCCAGGGTTACAAACACTGCCACTATCAGGGATGCTCCCAGGCTGATAGAAGGAACCAGCAGATAAGTAAGCAAAACGGAGGTTATTACGGCAGTATAGACATACTTGATCAACAAATTCATTTTATGGTCCATATTCTCACCCCTCGATTTTTTATTATTTACGGTTAGTGTTTCACAAAATGATAAAATTAATTAATTACAGCGATAATATTTTGATAACGGCAAAACCGGTGGGAAGTTTGGCCGAATTATGGCCGGTTATCCACTTGCGGGATCAACATGATGTACCCTAAATAATAAAAAGATTTCGATAAAAGTAGGGTATTTAAGCCCCGAGGAAGAATAATTTATATATAACGGAAATTACAGGGAGGGATGAAGCGATGATGGGTGGATATATGGGGCAGGTATTGGATGTGGATCTAAGTAGCGGCGATATACGAAACTATCCGTTGCCTGAAAAAACGTTGGCGCTTTATGTGGGGAATAAGGGGCTGGCGGCGAGGCTGCTCTATGATTTGCTTGAGCCGGGGGTCGATCCCTTATGTCCTGATAACGTTTTAATCGTAACGACGGCTCCGATGACCGGTACCGGTGCGCCAAGTACCAACAGGTTTAACGTTACCACCAAATCCCCGCTTACCGGGGCGATAGCCGATTCCAATTGCGGAGGGAATTTCGGGGTATATCTGAAAAGGGCCGGTTATGACGCTCTGATCATCAGGGGAAGGGCTTCTCAACCTGTGTACTTGGATATCTGTGATGATGATATATCGATTAAAGATGCCCGCGAATTATGGGGACTTGATACCGAAGAAACACAGGAAAGATTTTCGAAAAAAACAGGCATGCTGGTCATTGGACCGGCGGGGGAAAATCTGGTGAAGTATGCCTGTATTATCAGTGAAGAGAGAGTGGCCGGCAGGGCCGGCGTGGGGGCGGTGATGGGGAGCAAGAACATGAAGGCGGTCGTTGCTGCAGGCAGCAAGAGACCGCAAGTGGCCTATCCTGAACAGTACAAGGCGGCCTGCAGCAGTTGGAGAAAGATTTTAAGATCTCACCCTGCAACCGGGAAGGAGATGCCTGTCTATGGAACAGCGATCAATATAAATCGCACCAATGCAACCCATACTTTGCCTACTTGCAATTACCAATACGGCAGTTTTGATAATGCTGAGCGGATAAGCGGTGAGGTGTTGGCCGATAAATA
>JBASYW010000057.1:0-2226 GCA_049277715.1 Dethiobacteria bacterium
GTTCCAGGGTGCTTACGTTTACCATTTCAATCTGGAAGACGGGTTTGAGCTCAAGGGGAAGATCACCCATCTGTCCGATGAAGATTACGCCGCCATGCAGTATAACTGGTACGGCTACGAGAAGAACGTGGAAAGGATAATCTTCATCGGAGAGACGCTCTATACCATCTCGGGCTCCGAGATCAGAGCTTCGGATCTGGAGACGCTGGAGATGGTCAACAACCTGATGGTCAAGCAGGATAAGCGTTAAAGGTGCTTAAAATAGCGAGAGACGGGGGAGGGCGGAAGATCTTCCCCCTTTTTATTTAGAGAAGATCTGCCTGAAAAACAGGGGGAGAGGGACGGTTCAGACCGTCAAAAATCGGACAGCCGCAGCCGGGTGCGGAGGGAACGAAAGTCTTTAGGCACTAAATATTAAAGTTGAGGACAGCCTCGGGCATGCGGTCTTTGTTGACCACGGTATGATGTAATACCGGTCTCTTTTCAAGATCGTGCAGTCCCGCCGGGATCGGCCGGCCTGTTTTTTGGGCCACCAGATCCAGAAGTTCAAATTCTGTTTTACCCCGGATCTGTTCGGTGTCAAGAAGCGCATGGGCCACGCTGGCATTGAATTTGAAGGGGCTGGCCGTGGAGACGATCACGGTCGTGGCGGTGTCTGCCGTGGATATCCGGTATTTTTCATATACCGCCATGCCCACGGCGGTATGGGTATCGAGCGGATAGTTATAATCTCTGTACATGCGGCGGATGGTGGTTACAGTTTCAGGATCTTCGGCCGAGTCGGAGAAGAAGGTTTCGCCGATCAGGGCCGCCGTGGCCGGATCAACCTCGTAGCGGCCGCGGAACTGCAGCTCCTTCATCCAGTGGGATACTTTTTCCGGATCCCGGCCGGTGATTTCAAAGAGCAGCCTTTCCAGATTGCTGGAGATCAATATGTCCATCGACGGCGAGATGGTACGTACGAAGTCACGCCGCCGATCATAGACCCCGGTGCGGATAAATTCGGTCAGCACATCGTTGCGGTTGGTGGCGCAGATCAGCCGGCCGATGGGCAGGCCCATCCGCCGGGCGTAAAAACCGGCGAGGATATTGCCGAAGTTTCCACTGGGGACGACAAAATTAACCGGCTCTCCTTTCCGGATGGCGCCTCCTTTCAAAAGGGTGAGGTAGGCGTGAAAATAATAGACGATCTGGGGCACCAGACGTCCCCAGTTGATGGAGTTGGCCGATGAAAATTTATAGCCCCGGGAGGCGATCTTCTCCTGTATGGAACTGTCGGTAAAAATGGCTTTCACTCCGGATTGAGCATCATCAAAATTTCCTTTTACGGCGATTACGGAAACATTTTCTCCTTCCTGGGTGATCATCTGCCGTTTCTGAATCTCGCTGACCCCTTCCTGCGGGTAGAAGACGATGATCCTGGTGCCCGCAACATCACGGAATCCCTCCAGAGCCGCTTTACCGGTGTCTCCCGAGGTGGCCACGAGGATGATGATTCCTGCACTTTCTCCCGTTTTCTCCATCGATCCGATCAGGAGATACGGCAATAGCTGCAGGGCAATATCTTTAAATGCACAGGTGGGGCCGTGCCAGAGTTCCAAAAAAGAGAGTGTAGAGGAGACCTGATGCAGCGGCGCCACTTCCGGTGTATCAAATTTTTCGGGGCGGTAGGCGGAATCGACTGCCCGGCGCAGTTCCCCGGGAGTGAAATCGGTTAGAAACAGGCTCAGTATCTTCACGGCGAGGGCTTGGTAATCCAAGGCAACCAATGTTTCAAGATCGGTGATTTTAACATCCCCGCCAGGGGTAAAGAGCCCGCCGTCAGGTGCAAGCCCCGACTTGATCGCTTCCGCCGATGAGACGGGTTCGGTTTTCCCTCTGCTGCTTATATAAAACATGATTATCTGCTCCTTCCGGGGCGGGAGAATAGTTTGAAATAGAACGGGAAAGATATATTTTTGCCGCAATCATAGTATATAATAAAATAAAAAAAAGAAAAGGAGTTATTATCATGAACCGGAAAACAGGTTTTCTGGCGTTGGCGGTACTCCTGATCATGTTGTTGGTTTTGACGGGAGCGGCTGCGGCTGCGGCCCGCGAGGTTGATGAAGAGATTGATCGGGGCATCGGTGATCTGATCATAGATGAAGAAGAGACGGTAAACGGCGATCTCCGCCTGAACATCGGTCTATTGAAGATTGCGGGGGCCGTTACCGGTGATGTTTT
>JBASYW010000058.1:0-3471 GCA_049277715.1 Dethiobacteria bacterium
GCGCAGAGAACAAGAGATGGTTCTGGCCGCCAAGGCTGCCGGCGCTGAAATTCGTGAGGTGGTCTTTCACCAGTATTTGCCACAGGGATTAAGTGGCGTAGTAGTAATATCCGAATCGCATCTTACGATTCATACTTGGCCCGAACTGGGTTATGCCGCGGTAGATATCTTTACCTGCGGGCAGACCGTGGATCCCTGGGTTTCCTGTGAGTATCTAAAAGAGAAACTTGAAGCCGAAAATATGATGGCCAAGGAAATTAAACGCGGCATCTTTGATTGCAAGATAGAGCATAAATCAGTGGCCAATCTTTGATTGGCTGCTTGAACGGTCAGTTAAGGCCGTTATAATACAAGACTTAAGGGGGTTTTATTCGTTGGCTAGGCCGGAATGGAGTTGGCATGTAGATTATGACAACCCATATCAGGCTTTTATGGTTGCCATAAAAGATCAGATCTACAGCGGTACTACCAAATTTCAACGGGTTGAAATTGTAGATACCTTCAATTTTGGACGATGCCTGATTCTGGATGGGAAGATCCAATCATCGGAGATGGATGAGTATATTTATCATGAGGCATTGGTCCATCCGGCCATGATCCTGCATCCCCGGCCGCAGAAGATCCTGATAATCGGGGGCGGAGAGGGTGCAGTAATACGGGAAATTTTAAAATGTCCTTCGGTGGATAACGTCACCATGGTTGATCTGGATCAAGAAGTGGTTGATCTGTGTCGAAAATATCTTCCGGTCTGGCATCGAGGCCATTTTGATGATGAAAGAGTAGAGTTGTTGCATATGGATGCCCGCCGCTATCTGGCGGAGACAGATCGAAGGTTTGATTTAATTATCAGCGATCTGACCGAGCCTGTGGATGACGGGCCTTCTTATCTCCTTTTTACCCGCGAATTTTATAACATACTGGTAAAGCGGCTTGCCCCCGGAGGGATCCTCGCTGTGCAGTCCGGCTCTTTCAGCCTGCAATATCTCGAGGCTCATGCGGCGATCAGGAATACCCTGCAGACATGTTTTGATATCGTCCGTTCTTACCAGATTTTTATCCCCTCCTTTGACAGTCCCTGGGGCTTCAATATTGCTTCTCAGGAGCATGACCCCTTGAAGTTGCCTTCGGAGGAAGTTGACTCAAGACTTCAGCACCTGAGCACGGAACTCGATTTTTATGATGGCGAGACCCATCGCCATATGTTCTCTGTTCCCAAAGATATCCGGAGAGCTTTGGAGGAAGATAAAACGATTATCGAGGACAATAAACCGCTTATTATTTATTGATGTTTCGTTAATAATAGGATTACATATCTGCCGTTGCAATCTGATAACACCTGGGTAAAGTAGCTGGAAAGGAGTCGTAAACATGGTGGAAACTTCGTTGGTACTGATCAAGCATGATGGTGTTCAGCGGAGCCTGATCGGAGAGGTTATCTCCAGATTGGAAAGAAAGGGGCTTCAACTGGTGGGGGCAAAGTTGCTGTGGATGGATGAGGAGCGGGCATCACGCCACTACGAGGAGCATCAGGGCAAAGCTTTTTATGGAGATCTGGTTGATTTTATTACCTCGGGGCCGGTGCTGGCCATGGCCTGGAAAGGGCAGAACGCTATTGCTGAAATACGAAAGATGCTCGGGGCTACCAACCCGCTTGAAGCGGCGCCGGGTACTATCCGCGGGGACATGGCTCTCTTTATGAGCAATAACATCGTTCACGCCTCTGATGGGGAAGAGAGTGCCCGACGTGAATTGGAAATATTCTTCGAGCCGGAAGAGATTATCGACTACGGGCAGACGATCTCCGGATGGATCGGTTATAAACAATAACTTACGGCATCATCACCTCGTATTTTCCTCTATAAAAAAATTGGGAATATTATTGACAAAAATTATAACCCGTCTTATAATATAACTAACTAATTTAGTTATATATAAAGGACGGAGGGAGTGATCTGAAATGTTAAGCTCCAGGTGTCCGGGTCAGGATATGAGATACTGGTCTTATGATGACATCTCCACAGCGGCGTGCCCGAATTGCGGGGAAAATATTGAGTTCTGGAAAACAGATGTGCGGTTGCGTTGTAAAAAATGCGGTAAGGTAGTTATTAATAAAAAGTTCAATTTGGGTTGTGCCGAATGGTGCGCTTATGCACAGCATTGTATCGGGGATATTATCAAAGGTAGCTCGGTATACCCCGTCAAAAAAAAGTTGACGGAGATGGCCTCTCAACTGCTTCAAAAAGAGGAGAGAGAGAGGCTGGGCAGGAAGATCAGGCAGTATGAGGAAGAGGCTTTGAATAAAGAAGGGAAGGAGATCGTGGAGAAGATTGCTTTGGCCGTTTTCGAGACGATCAGGGAGAAACACGGAGACAAAAAAGTAGCGGAGATTCTTGATGCGATGGAGGAAAATGGGGAGATCGCACCGGCGATAGTGGAGAAGATTCGCCGAGCGAAAAATCCGGGGGAATAGGCGCAGAATTATTCTTAAAAAAATATTTCCGGGCCCTCGCCTTATAAGCCTGTCGGCGATGCGACCCCAAAGAAAATGGGGCGGCGGCCCGGGTATAATAATCAAATCAGATCGTTAATCGTCTTCCGCTCCAATACATTCAGTAATGCCTGCTGTCCCTCTATCCAGACCTTGCGGAGGGCACAGCTTCCTTTGTTTTTACAGGGGTTTTCCCCGGTCGTGCAGCGGGTGATGCTCAGGGGCCCGTCAATCAGTTCTGCAACTTCACGCAGATTGATATCGGCGGGATTTTTTAGCAGAAAGACCCCTCCGGATGCGCCGCGGATACTTCCGGTCAATCCCGCCCTGTTGAGCTCAGCGAGGATCTGTACGACCAGATTTACCGGTATGTCCTGTTGTTCGGCAATATTTTTCGTCGTGGTGGTCTCACCCTTCTCTAGTGTGGACAACTCCATCAGGGAGATGATGGCATATTCGGTCTTTCTGGAAATTACGGTCATCTTTTGGCTCACCTCATTCTTTATGCTTTATGATCGATATAATTCTCCTAAAATATCATAAATAACTTGATTGGTTATAATTTTATTATATCATCTTTTTTATCGTGTCATTCTCGATGCTTTTTTTTGCTATTCCTGGCGCAGTTATATTATTTATTTTGTCATTCCGAGCGCAGCGAAGAATCCTGAGCGGAGCGAATAGTATCGTGCATAGCCTTTTGTTCCGTCCTGAATGAACCGGGGCCTGGGAGTACAATGCAGGGGTTTACGGCCAGCAAGATAACATTGGGACGATGGGCCGGAGTTATTCCGTTCCGGTGATGAAGGCGGCACTTTTAGTGGTTAAGATCCTTCGGTCGCGTCCGCTGGCGCGTCGGCTTCCTCTGGATGACAAATATTATTTATTTTGTCATTGCGAGCGCAGCGAAGAATCTTGGGTTTTTGGGCAAGCACCTTCATTTCTCCATAAACAACAGCAGAATATGTGGACTGAAGTAACTC
>JBASYW010000059.1:0-3420 GCA_049277715.1 Dethiobacteria bacterium
TCCTTCTACAATAGGCAATATATCCCTCTGCACTCCTTCCCTCGATACATCCGGGCCTCCTCCTCCATATTCTTTGCTGGCAATCTTGTCAATCTCGTCGAGAAAAATTATCCCTAACTGCTCGGTTCTCTCAACCGCATCACTGATTACCGCATCCATGTCAATCATTTTCTGTGCTTCTTCGGTCTTGATAATCTGCCGGGCCTCACTTACCGATACCTTCCTTTTCTTTTTCTTGGCCGGCAACATACCGCCAAAGATATCCTGCAAGTTAATGCCCATTTCATCCATGCCGTAACCTGAAAATACTTCGATCATCTGTGGGCGATGATCTTCAACTTCAATCTCAATGATGTTCTCCTCCAGTTCCCCCCTTTTCAGTTTTTCTTTGTAGATAAGTCTCTCCTCCTGGGCCGTCCGAAGCTTTGCTTGAAAGCTTGCATCCTCGGTCCCCTCCTCGGCCGTCGTTGATCCGGGAAACAAAAAAGCAAGGGGATTTGTAGACTTGACCTTTTTTTTCGGCAGAGGAACCAGAATTTCAAGCAGTCTCTCCTCCGCGCTGATCGATGCTTTGTCTTCAACCTGTTCCATTCTCTCCTGTTGCACGATGCGGATAGAGGTTTCCAGCAGATCACGGACCATCGATTCCACATCACGTCCCACATATCCAACTTCGGTAAACTTCGTAGCCTCCACCTTTACAAAAGGTGCATTTACCAATTTGGAAAGTCGCCGTGCAATCTCGGTCTTACCTACACCGGTAGGTCCAATCATGATGATGTTCTTTGGCGTCACTTCATCCTGCAGATTAGAGGGCAACTTTTTGCGTCGATAGCGATTGCGCAGAGCCACGGCAACACATCTTTTGGCCTCGGCCTGGCCAATTATATATTTGTCCAGTTCGGATACAATCTCTCGGGGCGTAAGTTCTTCTTTGAACAAGCGTTAGCGCAACTCCTTCCGTGCTCTATATTGAAATAAACTCAGAAATAAACTCAGTAATAAACTCAAGGAAGCTCCTCCACGGTAATCTCATCATTGGTGAATACACATATCTCGGCTGCTATTTGCAAGGATTCCCGTGCAATCTCGGCCGGAGCAAGATCGGTATGTCTGATCAGAGCCCGCGCCGCGGCCGTTGCATAGGAAGCTCCGGACCCTACGGCAGCCACATCGTCATCCGGCTCAATTACTTCACCGGTACCCGATATAATCACCAGATCTTCCTGACTGGCGGCGATCAACAACGCTTCCAATTTTCTTAATATCTTGTCCGTGCGCCACTCCTTGGCCAGCTCAACGGCCGCCCTTTTGACATTGCCATTATAATTATCCAGTTTTCCCTCAAATCTATCAAAAAGTGCGAAGGCATCGGCCACCGACCCCGCAAAACCGGCCAGGATCTTCCCTTCATACAGCCTCCTCACTTTATGAGCGTTTTTCTTGATAATGGTGCTGTTACCAAAAGTAACCTGCCCGTCACCGGCGATCGCCACACGAGCTCCTTTCTTGACCGCTACTATCGTGGTTGCTTTAAACAATCCTGATTTCCTCTCCTTAAATCTCTTTTTTAGGCTCGCGGGTGTGCCAGAGAATAAACCTCTTTCAATCTCTCCTTGGTAACATGCGTATATATCTGGGTAGTGGAGATGTTCACATGACCGAGCAACTCCTGCACCGCCCTCAGATCCGCCCCCCGTTCCAGAAGGTGGGTGGCAAAAGAATGCCGCAGTGTATGAGGGCTGATGCCCTCTTTGCTGCTGGCTCTGCTGATATATTTATCGAATATATAACGCACGCCCCTATCGGATAACGGCTGCCCAAAACGATTCAAAAACAGTGCTTTCTCCTTTTTCCCCGTGGTAGACTTATCTTTATTGCGTCTAAGCAACAGCTTTTCTCGCGCGTAAGTAATATACATCATGTACGCATCGATGGCTTTTCTGCCCACCGGCAGAATCCGTTCTTTGGATCCTTTTCCGGTCACTTTAATCAACCGTTGATCCACGAACATGGATTCCATCGTAGTATTTACCAGTTCGCCAACTCTGATACCGCTGCTGTAAATAAGCTCCAGTATCGCCCGATCTCTGCATCCCAGAGTGGTATCCGGGTCCGGTAATGATAATAACGTATCCACCTCATGGTAATATAGAAACTTGGGCAGATTGCGAGGCAATCTGGGTGTCATTACATTGGCCCAGTAACCTTCCTCAACGATACCTTCCTTAAGCAGATATTTAAAGAAAGAACGAACTGCCGACAACTTCCGGGCAATGGTTTTTCTTGAATAATCGCGATCCATCATGTTGGCCAGAAATTTTCTCAACACCCATTTCTGATTTACTTCGTTTTTATCGCATTCTTTCTCGACAAAAGCTATAAACTGCTTCAGATCAGTCCGGTAACTTCTGATTGTAAGGTGCGAGTAATTCTTCTCATTGCTCAAGTATTCCAGATATTTTTCCAAATCGTCGTACATAGTCTACCCTCGCCTCAGATATATTAGCATATAAAAAAAAGTTATGCAAGTCATCCTTGAGTGATTATTCGAAATATACCCCAGGGATTTAAAAGAGTGAATGTTCATAATAGAGACAGGCCCTCACAAATCTGCAAAGGCGATGATCACGATATGCCCGCCACTACTGTACAGAGTACGGGCATCCCGTCCCCATTGTGAGCGAAGAGAACTTTTTAAAAAGAGGAGTTATGATTCTTTCTCCGCTGTAACCTGCCCCGGACATTCTGGGTTCCCACAGGCTACGATCTTCTTGTTTCGGTCCTGTTCAACCATGAAGTGTCCACAGTAAGAGCATTTCTCCGGCAACGGTTTTTTCCAGAGAGAGAACGTACACTGAGGATAGTTGCTGCAGCCATAGAAAATTCGCCCTTTGCGCGTCCGTTTCTCGAGCATCTCTCCGCCACAAGTCGGGCATTTGACCCCCAGTTCCGTTTTGATATTACGTGTATAACGGCATTCGGGAAAGCCGGAACAGGCCAGAAAACGTCCAAAACGTCCAAAACGATAGACGAGGAGTTTCTCACATTGGGGACATTTTTGGTCGCTGTAATCGGGTTCCAACTCCACTTTCTGCATCTGTTTCTCGGCCACTTCCAGGCGCTTGGAAAACGGCTCATAAAAATCTTTCAGGACTTCGATACTGTTTAATTTCCCATCTTCGATATTGTCGAGCTTCTCTTCCATTTTGGCTGTAAATTCAACATCAATTATCTCCGGGAAAAAATCCTTTAACAGCTCAATTATGACCATGCCCAGTTCCGTGGGCTTGAAAGTTTTATTTTCCAGATTAACATAACCACGGCTGCGGATCGTTTCGATAATCGGCGAGTAGGTGCTGGGCCGCCCGATACCTTTTACCTCGAGGGCCTTAACCAATGACGCCTCGTTGTACCTTG
>JBASYW010000060.1:0-8365 GCA_049277715.1 Dethiobacteria bacterium
ACTGGAAGGTGCGTTACGGCGAGGTGAACAGGTACTGTTGTTTATCAATCGGCGTGGTTTCTCCAATTTTGTCCTCTGTCGGGAATGCGGTTATATCGTGCGCTGTCCACATTGCTCGGTATCGTTGACTTATCATGATGCAAAAAAGATGATGGTCTGCCACTACTGTTCGCATATTTCGGCTCCTCCGGCGGTCTGTCCCGATTGCAAAGGAAGTTATATCCGCTTCTTCGGTGCAGGAACCCAGCGGGTGGAGAACGAGATCAGAAAGCTGTTCCCCGATTTGGATGTATTGCGTATGGACCGTGACAGCACGACCCGTAAAGGGGCCTACCAGAGAATATGGAAAGATTTTCGAGCCGGAAAAGCCCAGATCATGGTTGGCACCCAGATGGTCGCCAAAGGTTTGGACTTTCCGGGCGTTACGCTGGTGGGGGTGATCGCTGCAGATACCGGTATGCATCTCCCTGATTTCCGGGCGGCGGAGAGGACTTTCCAGTTGATCACGCAGGTTTCCGGAAGGGCAGGACGGGGGGACCAAAAGGGAGAAGTGGTAGTGCAGACCTACCATCCCAATCACCACAGTATCGTTTATGCCCGTGAACATGATTACAAGTCCTTTTATTATGAAGAGATAGAACGGCGGCGGGAGTTATGTTACCCGCCCTTTACAGATATGCTTCGCTTTCTCTTTGTTTCCGTAACGGAGAAGAAAGGCGACGATGCATCGCTATTTATGGCCGACCTTTTGAAGGATATAGGAGAGGGAAAGATGGAGAAGGGGATAGAGATACTGGGTCCTGCTCCCGCCCCTCTTTTCCGCATCAAGAAGTATTTCAGGTATCAGTTGATTTTAAAGGGGGAAAATATGGTTCAAATGTCGGCGATCATAAAGCCCCTCATCGCTACATTTAAAAAAACCTGGAAGGCGCAGGATGTCAGATTGATAGTGGATTTTAATCCACAGTCAATGTTATAATTACACGGGGGTGACCTTATGGGAGTTAGAAGACTGGTTAATATCAACCATGAAGTATTGAAAGAAAGAGCTCTTCCTGTAAAAAAAATAACCGTTCCCATCGGTAACCTGATCCGTGATATGGCGGAGACCATGTACCATCACAAGGGGGTAGGCCTGGCTGCCCCTCAGATTGGGATCTCCAAACAGATTATTGTCGTGGATACCGGTGATGGGGAACTTTATAAACTGATTAATCCCGTGATTGTAGATGCGGAAGGAGATGCGGTCGGAGTTGAAGGATGCCTGAGTGTACCGGGGGTCTACGGTGAGGTAAAACGAGCTGAAAATGTGGTTGTGGAAGCATTGAATGAGAAGGATGTTCCGATCAGGATAAAAGCCACGGGTTTTCTGTCCAGAGTGTTACAGCATGAGATAGATCATTTGCACGGAGTTCTATTTGTAGAGAAGGCTTTACGCATTATTGATCCGGAAGAATTGGACAAAGAAGGGGAAAGTATTTGAGACGGTTGAAAATTATCTTTATGGGATCGCCTGAGTTTGCTCTGCCTTCAATAAAAATGCTGGCTGAAAGTGAACATGTAGTGCTCGGGATTGTAACCCAGCCTGATCGTCCGCGGGGGCGGGGGTACCGTATTTTCTCCACCCCGGTAAAGAAATGGGCCGCATCGCAAGGCTATTATGTTTATCAACCGATCCGCCTTACCGATACCGATTTTCTGAAACAGATGCAGGTATTGGCTCCCGATCTTATTGTAAACGTTGCCTTTGGGCGGATTGTGCCGCAAAAAATGCTTGAATTGCCGACTCATGGCAGTATCAATCTTCATCCCTCTTTATTGCCTGCTTATCGGGGGGCCGCTCCCGTCCAACATGCCATATTCAATGGGGAAAAAACTACCGGCGTTACGGTATTGTACATGGAAGAAGAACTGGATGCGGGGGATATTATCTTGCAAGAAGAGGGACACATCTCTCTTTCCTTGAATTCCGGCGAATTGTTGGAACAACTTGCACACAAAGGAGCGCACCTGTTGCTGAAAGCCATTAATTTGATCGCCGAGGGCAAGGTGGAGAGCTACCCGCAAGACCCCGGCAAGATATCCTATGCGCCGCCGATAACTCCCAAAGATGAGTTGATATGCTGGGAAGATTCTACATTGAAGATACACAACAGGGTAAGAGGCTTGGCTCCTTCTCCGGGAGCATATACGATGCAGGGCGGAAACAGGCTTAAGATCTGGAAGACGGATATTACCACCCATGGGGAAGATAATTTTCAGCATATGCAACCGGGCACGTTAATCTCCCTGGATACGGATGGGATTAAAGTAAAAACCGGGGATGGCATTATCAATATCCGGGAGGTTCAGGCAGAGGGCAAAAGACGACTGCAATCATCTGATTTCTGGCGGGGTTACCGATTAAAAAAAGGGATGATACTGGGTTAAAAC
The DNA here is from genome assembly GCA_049277715.1 of Dethiobacteria bacterium. Lineage (GTDB taxonomy): Bacteria > Bacillota > Dethiobacteria > DTU022 > PWGO01 > JAAYSV01. The sequence goes on from JBASYW010000060.1 coordinate 2,434, forward strand.
GATGGGCAGAAAAATCCGCAAAGATGAACTCTCTCCACGGCGGAAGCAATTCTACAGAGATACGGAAACTCTAACCGCCAGAGAGGCGGCCTTGAAAACTCTGGTAAAAACAGAAGTGCAGGAATCGTACATAAATCTGACCCTTCCTTCCTTTCTTCAAAGGCTTCCTGCCCATGAAAAACCACTGGCAACAGCCATAGCCTACGGCACGATTCAACATCTCAATACACTTGATTGGGCCTTGGGTCTGTTTTTAAACAGACCCCTGGAGACGCTCACTCCATATATACGCAATTTATTGCGCTCAGCGGCATATCAGATCATGTATCTGGATAACATTCCCCGGCCGGTTATCGTGGATGAATCTGTTAAGCTAAGCTACCGCTATGGACATAAAGGAGTTGCCCGGCTTGTCAATGCGGTATTGCGCCGTCTCTCCGCCGGCTATAACGATCTTCCCTGGCCAGGCATAAGAAAGGATCCTTCCCGGCATCTGGCGTTGACCTACAGTTTCCCGCTCTGGATGGTAAGACGTTGGTTAAACCGCTTCGGAGTGCAAGAAACTATGAAATTGGTTGAAGCATATAACCGGTTGCCGTCATTGGTTATCAGAACCAATCTGTTAAAAATTACACGTGAAGAGTTGAAGACAATCCTTCTCCGGGAGGGCATAACATCTGAAGAGGTAGCCGGTATCCCGGAAGCTTTACGGATAGAATCGCGGTCGGAGTTACCTCTGAGCCAACGGGATTCTTTCTTGAAAGGATTGTTTACAATACAGGGTGAATCATCGATGGCTGCCGGCCGTATCTTGAATCCTCATTCCGGAAAAACAGTGATCGATCTTTGCAGTGCACCCGGAGGAAAGACGACCCATTTGGCGGAGTTGATGGAGAATAAAGGGGTAATCCGCGCCGGCGATCTCAATCAATCCCGCCTGAGATTGGTTGAGAAGGCGGCAGAAAGGCTGGGTGTAGATATTATTCAGACCAGGGTGTGGGATGCCCGCGATGTGCATAAACTTGAAAAAGAGGCCGATTATGTCCTATGTGATGCCCCCTGCTCGGGACTCGGTGTGCTTAACCGCAAGCCGGATTTAAAATGGCGTAAAAGTGAAGAGATGATTTCCGCATTGGGCCGTCTCCAGAAGCAGTTGCTGTTATCAGCTTCACAGGTTGTAAAGAGGGGTGGAAAACTGCTCTACAGTGTCTGTACCAACGAACCGGAAGAGACCGGCGCGGTTATCGATTTCTTAAGGAGAGAGAATCCTTCATTCAAGCCTTCTATCATCACCGCTGTACCGGCCGGAGCATCGCCTGCAGATGCCGAGCGGGGGGTGGTGGAATTTTATCCTCATATCCATAACAGAGATGGTTTCTTTATCGCCCTTTTACAAAGATTATGAGATTATAATATATTAATAAGAGGTATTTTAAGCCATATACTTAATATTATAATTACCAAAACAAGATTCCCCGGGGCATGATCGGAGATATAAAACAAAATTTTGGAAAAGGAGTATTACTCCAGATATATTGCCTTTTATATTAATTTTTGCTATACTTTTTGACGAATAATCAAATATTATGGTGAAAAACAAAGTATTAATTTCCTAAATAAAGAAAAAAATCCCGGAGGGGGATATTAAGTTGAAGATAATAGGGCGTTCCGACCCCGGCAAAGAACGTCAGAGCAATGAAGACAATTATTATTTCAAGGTTTATGACGACGAATCGGCCATTGTGGCCGTGGCTGACGGGATGGGAGGGCATGCAGCAGGGGAAGTGGCGAGCTTTATCGCCGTTGATGTGCTGTCACGCTCTGCTCTTGCGGAAGGGATGCCCGAGATGTATAAACAGGATACCCCAAAATACATCAGAGATCTGATTACCGGAATCAATTATGAAATATATGATCAGGCCAGAAATGATCCCCGCAAAAAGGGGATGGGGACAACCTTTACCATGGGGTTTATTTGTGGCAAACATCTGACCATCGGGCATGTCGGTGATAGCCGCGTTTATCATTTTTCCGGCAAGGCCATGAGGAGGATGACGGAAGACCATACCATCGTCGAGGAGATGATCAAGGACGGCCGGATCAGCAAAGAGGAGGCGGACACCCATCCTCGCCGACATGTTCTTACCAGAGCACTGGGAACATCTTTGGAGGTTGAGATTGACATCATCGATGTTGACGTGGATGAAGGAGATGTTCTTCTTTTTTGTACTGACGGGTTAACCTCTCTGATCGAGGAAGAGGAGATTAGAGAAGTTGTCTTAATGTACCGGGATCATCCCACGGAAGCAGTCGACGATCTTATTTCGTTGGCCAATGAACGGGGCGGTTACGATAATATTACTTTGGTTTTAGTGGTTGAATTGGGGAGGCGCAAAGCTTAGTGATCGGGAAACAGCTTAGAGGACGCTATGAATTATTGGTAAAGATTGGCGAAGGTGGTATGGCCAACGTATACTCTGCCCGTGATAATCTTCTTAACAGGACGGTTACCGTAAAGATATTGAAAGATTATCTGGTCAGCGACCAGGATTTTGTACGCCGATTCCGCAGGGAAGCTCAGGCCGCCGCCGCCCTTTCTCATCCTCATATCATCAACATCCATGATGTTGGCGAGGAAGGCGATATCCATTATATCGTGATGGAGTATGTTCAGGGTAAGACGCTGAAGGATCTTATCCGTGAAAAACAAAGGCTTCCGGCCGATGAGGCTATGGAGATATTCCGCCAGATTACGGAAGCGATCCTGCATGCCCATTCCAACAAGGTTATTCACCGGGATATAAAACCGCAGAATATATTGATTTCACGGAGCGGGCAGATTAAAGTAACCGATTTTGGCATCGCCCTGGCCGTCAATGCGGCCACGGTAACTTATAATGAACAGGTCATGGGGTCCGTCCATTATTTTTCGCCGGAACAGGCCAAGGGCAATTTTACAGGGGAACAGTCCGATATCTATTCTCTGGGTATTGTCCTGTATGAGATGTTGACGGGTCAGGTTCCCTATATGGGTGACAGTCCCATCTCGGTAGCTTTGAAGCATCTGAACGAGCAGATAACACCCCCACGCACTTTGTTCGGCGATATTCCGGAGCCTCTGGAAAGGATGGTCTTGAAAGCGGTCCAGAAAAACCCTTCCCAGAGGTATACCAATACCCGTGAGCTTCTGGAGGATATCCGTCTGTGGCAACGGGAACGAAAAACAAATGCTGCCGTTCTGTATGATGATGAGCATGAGATCGAGAATACCCGGATCCTGAAACCACTTCATGAGAAACAACGGAATGATTATGAGGCCAAAAAAGAGAAAACCAGGAAACCTTTCTGGAAGAACAAGGTGGCTCTGGTTGCGATGGGCATGTTTCTGCTCCTGGCCATGTTGTTTGGCGGCTATTACCTGGTAAAGAATCTGCTTGCTGTCCCCGATGTCGAGGTGCCGGAGGTGGAAGGTCTTGTGCTGGAGAAGGCGGAGGAAAAACTGGATGAGGCCGGCCTCAATTACAGTAAAACATTCAAGCACCATGAGACCGTTGAGGAAGATCATGTTATTTCCCAAGATCCGGCCGCCGGAAGCAAGGTCAAGAAAAGCAGGGAAGTTGTTCTTGAGATCAGCAAGGGCAGAGAAATTATAAAAGTGCCGGAAGTAACAAATATTCCCCAAAGAGAGGCCTCCCTGATCCTGAAGCAGCACAAACTTGAATTTCAAATTGAAGAGGAGTTCAACTCCAAAGTGGAAGCGGGCTATGTTATCAGGCAGGATCCCCGCCCGGGGGTACAGCTATACCAGGGGGATGAGGTGATCCTGTATATCAGCAAGGGAGAACGTTCTTTCCCGATACGCAATTTAGTTGGGGAAAGAGAAGTTGATGTCAAGGTGTATCTTAATCAGGAAGGACTGATCATCAACAAGGAAAAGAGCGAGTTTTCAGATAAACCCCCCGGCACGGTTATTGAACAATATCCGCCGGCAGGCACAGATGTTAAGCCGGGTGACCTTGTAGATATCATCTGGAGTAAAGGTCCGGATCCCAGCACCGTAAATGTGGAAGGACCACCTGAAGATGATGAATATACCGAGGTTGGTGAACCCTATTAATGGATTTTAAAAAAGGGCGCATAGTGCGGGTGGCCGGCGGTTTTTATGATGTAATCACGAAGTCGGGAGCGTTTTACCGCTGTTATATACGGGGCAGGTATAAGAACCGGGAAAGATATATCCTGGCCGGAGATCTTGTGGAATTCACGGCTCATGATCAGGATCGGGGCGTAATCGAGAGAGTGCTGCCCCGGAAAAACCACCTCAGGCGTCCTCTGGTTGCAAATGTAAGCCAGATAATAATGGTTTTATCCACCGAAAAGCCATGTCCTGATTGGAATCTGTTAAGCCGTCAGCTTGTAGCGGCGGAGAGCAGGGAGATACAATCGCTGATCTGCATGAATAAGGCAGATCTTGTAGATGGGAGGGAGCGGCAGGAGATAGACGAGAAATTAAACTTGTTCCCTTACAAACATATCTATACCGATGCTTTGCAGAAAGAGGGCATCGGTACCCTGGTTCAATATTTAACAGGTAATGTTTCCGTTTTTACGGGTCCATCGGGTGTAGGAAAAACTTCGTTGATAAATGCCATCCAGCCGGGGATGAATTTAAAAACAGCCGAGGTCAGCCTGAAAGGGCGGCGCGGCAGGCATACCACGCGCCATGTAGAGATATTTATCCTTGATGATGGGAGCATGGTGGTTGATACGCCGGGATTTACGAAGGCCGATCTGTCGATAGGTACCGATAAACCCATCGACACTTTTTTCCCCGAGATGGAAGATCATCGCGGACGGTGTCAATTCAGAAACTGTCTTCATAAGGATGAACCGGGCTGTGCAGTAAAAACGGCAGTGAGAAATGGTATGATCAGCGAGACAAGGTACAATCATTATCTTGTTTTTTTAAAAGAAACCGGTCAGTAGCCAGAAAGAGGTATGAATAATTGATTAAAATAGCACCATCGATATTATCGGCAGATTTTGCAAATTTGGAGCAGGACGTCATTTGGGCGGAACGGAATGGAGCCGACTGGCTCCACGTCGATGTGATGGACGGAAGATTTGTGCCCAATATCACCATAGGGAGTCAGATGGTCGAATCGCTGCATACGAAAACCAACCTGGTGATGGATGTCCATCTCATGATTGTAGAGCCGGAAAAGCACATCAAGGAATTTAGCCGGGCCGGGGCCGACCTGATTACCGTCCACGCGGAATCATCCGACCATCTCCACCGGCTGTTATATTCGATTAAAGAATGTGGTCTCAAGGCCGGTCTTGCTTTAAATCCTGCAACACCGGAACATGTTCTGGATTATCTATGGGATCTGCTTGATCTGGTTCTGGTGATGAGTGTCAATCCCGGATTCGGGGGGCAGAAATTTATTCCGGCCGTCCTGCCCAAGATAAGGATCATTGCACGGAAGATAAAGGACCTCGGCAGAGATATTGATCTTCAGGTTGACGGAGGGGTGAACAAAGAAACCGCCGCGACCGTTATCGAGGCCGGTGCCTCGGTGTTGGTTATGGGATCGGCCATCTTTGGCGGGGAAAAAAGAGATGGCCGGATTATTCAGGCTATAAAAATGTTACCGGGAACGGAACGTGGTGTTTAAAAATAAAAAGTTATATGGTATAATATTTAGCGATTGCATAATACGGAAGGCGGTGACAAAAAGAGCGCATTTACAAATATTGACCGCCAAATCAGTTTTGAATACAGTATTGAAGTTCCTTCGGGGTACGGTGAGGATGTCAGGATGGTAGACTTCCAATTCCGAACCGGCGGTGATCCACTTGTGGAAAGCCCGCGAGCCAAGAAGCTGATCCGGTGAGATTCCGGGGCCGACAGTATAGTCTGGAAGAGAGA
>JBASYW010000061.1:0-8134 GCA_049277715.1 Dethiobacteria bacterium
TATACGGACCGTATGAAAGTCTGAAGACTTTGGATATCCTCTATCTGAGCGGGAACAATATGGGGGATGTATCGAGCTATCTGCGGGAATGGAGAAGGGCACCGGGATTGGGATGCGACGCACACAAAACCTGGTCGGTAATACACATGCTGGAAGAGGCACAGTGCTTTATCAAGGTTGATGCTGCGACACCGGGAGAGGTCGTCGGTGGAGAGGCTAAGGCCCCCATCAGCGGCAAGGTGACCGATGTCAACGGAAATGCACTGGCGGGTGTAGGTGTAACCATCCAGGGTGAAGAGTTGCAGACCGGTGCGGACGGGTTATTCGCCTCGGCTGCGGTTGGCGAAGGAGAATATACGGTTGAATTCAGGCAGGCGGGATATCTGCCGCGGCAGTTGACCGTCAACCTGGATGCGGGTGAAATCAGCTTGCAGGAGGAGGAGAGCATCAAGGATATCGGCGACGTAATCCTGGAGCTCTACGGCGACATTTCCAACGACGGTAAAGTGGATGTTGCCGATGCCATAGCAGTTATGCAGCATATCGTCGGGTTGAAGACGCTTGACGCCGATGCAGAGCTGCGGGCGATGGTCTCGGGCAAGGATGCGGTAACTGTTTCCGATGCGATCCTGATCCTGAAGAAGATTGTCAACCTGCTCAGCCGGTTTCCGGCAGCAGCCTAAAGATAGGATCAGCGAAAGCTGTAAGATAATAGTAAAGGCGGTCTGCTTAAAGCAGACCGCCTTTTTTATCCCGCTCCCTCCCAATGACAGAAAAAAAAGCTCCCTCCCAATGACAGAAAACAAAGCTCCCTCTGAATGACAGCGGGGGTGTCATCCTGATTTTTATCCTGTCATCCCGAGCGCCCCCGCCTTGTTATTCCGTTTATTTATCTTGTCATCCAGAGCGAAGCGAAGGATCTTGTGAGAAAACCAACATTTCGCCTAGGATAAAGCTGGTATATAAACATGAAGCCGGCGATAGGCCGGGGTGATTGCGTTTCGGGTGATGATGGCGGGACGGGAGTGGTTAAGATTCTTCGGTCGCATCCGCTCCCTCTGAATGACAGAAAAAAAAGCTCCCTCTGAATGACAGAAAAAAAAGCTCCCTCTGAATGACAGAAAAAAAAAGCTCCCTCTGAATGTAAGCGGGGGTGTCATCCTGATTTTTATCCTGTCATCCCGAGCGCCCCCCGCCCTGTTATTCCGTTTATTTATCTTGTCATCCAGAGCGAAGCGAAGGATCTTGAGCGGAGCGAATAGTTTCGTGCATAATCCATTGTTCTGCCTGAATTGATACTGTCAATTTGGGAGTACAACGTAGAGGCAGGCGGCAAGTAAGCCAACGTCGGGCCTTTATCACAGCCTTGGTGGGGCAGGTTTTGTTCATGTATGCGGCAGGATAAGCCTATCTTTTGTCGAAAAAGAAAATGGAGGATTACATAATCTTTGCGTTACGCAAAGAACGAAAATAATATTGCAGGTGAGCTAAACGATGAGAGGCAAGAGACGATTTTATCAGATTATGGCCGTATTGTTGATTCCGGCGCTCCTTTTGGGGACGGTGGCGGATATCGCCGCCGCTTTCCAGTCCCGGCAACTTCGCGGCAACGTTATCGGGGCGGCGGAAGGGGAGGTGGTTCTCGCTGCAGAGGGCGGAGCGGATACCGGGAGCCTGTATGCTTACGGCACTCTGGGGCAGGGTCTGCACGAGGAGGGGCTCTTGCCTTACGGGATCGATCTTTTTTCGGAGGTCTGCGCCATATCCGCGGGAAGGAACCATTCTTTGGCACTGATGGAGAGCGGCGATGTTTATTCCTGGGGATACGGGGCTAACGGGTGCCTGGGGCATGGCGATCTTAAGGAAAGGTTGGCACCGCAGAAGATCGAAACGCTAAAGGGTGTCCGGCAGGTCTCGGCCGGCGGCCACCATTCGCTGGCGCTGCTGGAGAATGGCGAGGTCTACGCTTTCGGTTACAATTCCAACGGACAACTGGGGACCAAGGATACCGCCACCCGGTTGGAGCCGGCAAAGGTGGCACTGCCCCCCGGGCAGGCGGCAGTACAGGTCGCGGCGGGCTATAAATTTACTTTGGTGTTGATGGAGGACGGTACGGTCTGGTCTTGCGGGCAAAATAATTACGGTCAGCTGGGGCTAGGGAGAACCGATACACAATCGGATGCCAATCCCGAGCCCAAGATGATCGAAAGTGAAAGTCTGCCCGGCAAGGCGGTGGAGATCTCCGCCGGGAAAGAACATGCATTGGTAGTGCTGGAGAACGGCGATGTCTACTCCTTCGGACGTAATCATTACGGTCAGCTGGGTCTGGGTTATTACGGGGATGATAAGAACAAAAACACACCGCAGAAATTGGCGCGCGGCATAGGAGCGGGGAAACTGCCTGCGGACATTCCCGCCGTCCGGGTCACGGCGGCGGCGGCGGGTGGTCCCGAAGACGGCGCCCACTCGCTTATCCTGCTGGAGAACGGGGATATTTACTCCTGCGGCCGCGGTACCGCAGGGCGTTTGGGGCTAGGTGATAACACAGCTCGCTACTTTCCGACGAAGGTAGTAATATCGGGCAGACCCAAAATGGTTTCGATCTCCGCGGGGGGGAAGCATTCTCTGGCGATCGATGAGAAGGGGCAGGTATATGCCTGCGGGGAGAACGATTACGGGCAGCTGGGACTGGGAGAGGTAACGGAGAAAAATGTATTCACCCCGGTAACGGGGGTGCCTGTTTTGGGGGATAATCCTGCGGCAGCGGTCTCCGGCAGCGCCCATTCGCTGGTGCTCATGAAGGATGGGACCGTCTACTCTTTCGGTCTCAATAACCACGGGCAGCTGGGGCAGGGGACGACTGTATCGTTGAAAATGCCAGCCTTGCTAAGAGGGTTTGAGCATGTAAAGACGGCTTCCGCCGGTGGAACGCATTCATTGCTGCTGCTGGAGAACGGACGCGTTTTCTCCTGTGGGCTCAACAACTATGGACAGCTTGGACACGGAGATGATACCGCCAGACTGCTTCCGGTGGAGATAAATGGGCTGCCAAAAGATATACGCGTGGCGGCGATAGCGGCGGGAAGATATCATTCTCTGGCCGTGCTGGAGAACGGCGAGGTCTATTCCTTGGGGTATGGAGAGTTCGGCCAGCTGGGCCATGCCAACAATCAAAACTATGCTGCGCCGAGGAAGGTGGTCCATCTTACCAATATCGTGGCCATCTCCGCGGGAAGGAACCACTCGGCGGCGGTGAACACGAAGGGGGAGGTCTTTACCTTCGGGCTGGGTTCTTACGGACGGCTGGGGCATGGGGAGGAGGTCAGCTACCTCTACCCCAAAAAGATCGAGGCGGGATTACCCGAGGGGCTGCCCGATCCAAAGGAAAATCCGGCGGTGGCAGTGGCAGCCGGCGGGTCGCATACTCTGGTACTCGTGGCGAACGGCGATGTTTACTCCTGCGGCCGGAATCTGTACGGGGAGCTGGGGTTGGGTGATACCGACGTCCGTCCGGTGCCGACAAAGATAGAAGAGGGGCTGCCCGGCCCGGCGACCGCGATTGCCGCCGGGAAGGCGGCGGGCATTGAAGACGGGATGCACTCGTTGGTGCTGTTGGAAAATGGCGCGGTCTACTCTTTCGGGCACAACGATTATGGCCAGCTGGGATTGGGTGATACTGCTGACCGCTCTATGCCCACAATGATAGAAGAGGGTTTGCCGTCTGCGGCGTCGGCGGTGGCGGCGGGCGGCCGACATTCGCTGGTGTTGCTGAAGAACGGTGCTCTTTACTCTTGCGGGGATAATGAATACGGCCAGTTGGGGCTCGGGGATAAACAGAGCCGCTACGCGCCGGTTGAAATTGAGGAGTTGGCCGGAAAAGAGATAAAATCCATGGACGCCGGAGGCGAACATTCGCTGACGGTCTCCGATCTCGGGCCGGCCTACTCATTCGGCAATACGGCCGATGGAAGGATCGGGAGAGTGCCGCTTCAGCCGGAGACGGCGGGGCCGGGGAATCTGAAGTCGGTGGCGGCGGGAGACGGGCATATCCTGATTGCACTGGAAGACGGATCGGTATATGCCTATGGTTACGGTTTAAACGGACGACTGGGCCATGGTGATGAATATGACCGGTATGAACCGGTGAAGATAGAGGGTTTGCCGTCTGCGGCGTCGGCGGTAGCGGCGGGCGGCGGCCATTCGTTGGTGCTGCTGAAAAACGGCGAAGTCTATTCCTTCGGGCACAACGAATACGGCCAGCTGGGTGTGGGAGATACCGCCGATCGTTCCGTGCCCACAAAGATAACGGGGCTGCCTGATCCGGAGGAAAATCCGGCGGTGGCGGCAGCGGCGGGGGGCGGCCATTCGCTGGTAGTGCTGGAGAATGGCGATGTCTATTCCTTCGGGCGCAACGAATACGGCCAGCTGGGGCTGGGTCACAACGATGATTGCTTTGAGCCGACAATGATAGAAGAGGGGCTGCCCGATCCGGAGGAAAATCCGGCGGTGGCGGTCTCGGCGGGCGGCGGACATTCGCTGGTGCTGTCGGCGGACGGTGCGGCCTGCTCCTTCGGGTGCAATGATGCCGGGCAGCTGGGTCCGGGTGAAGCCGGTGAACCCCGGCTTGCACCGATGAAGATAGAGGGGCTCTCCCCCATAAAGGCGGTGGCGGCGGGTTGTTCTTTTACGGTGCTGGCCTCCCGCAGCCGGGAGACGGAGGTAGTCCGATATCGGTTTGCGGCCGATGATAACGCTGAGTTGAAGGAAGATGTAGAAGGGGTTGTTGATACTGCCGCCGGTGAGATCAGGCTGACCGTTCCTCACGGCACGGAGCTGAGCGCGTTGGTCGCCGACTTTGAGTTGTCGTACGGGGCGCAGGCCTATGTGGGCGAAACATGGCAGGAGCCGGGGGTAGCGGCAAACGCTTTTTCCGGCCCCGCCACCTACACGATTGTCGCCGAGGACGGGGTAACGGCAAGAGACTGGACGGTGACGGTGGAGTATGCACCCAATGTCGAGGCGGAGATCGAGACATATATATTTACGGCGGCAAATAACAAGGGGGTTCTGGAACATGACGTGGAGGGGACCATTGACGGTGCGGAAGGAACGGTTACGCTGACAGTCCCCTACGGCACGGAGCTGGGCGCGCTGATTGCCGATTTTGAGTTGTCCTACGGGGCACAGGCCTATGTGGGCGATACGCGGCAGGAGATGGGGGTAACGGCGAACGATTTTACCGCTCCGGCTATCTACAGGGTCGTTGCCGAGGACGGGACGACGGAGAGAGACTGGACGGTGACGGTGGAGTATGCGCCCAATGTCGAGGCGGAGTTCCTCGCCTACGGTTTCAAAGATCTGAATACGGAGACGGTTATAGATGGGGAGGTAGGACAGATTGCCGTGACGGTCCCCTTTGGCACGGAGGTTAACGGCCTGACTGCGGTTTTTGAATTATCTTACGGGGCACAGGCCTATGTGGACGAAATGCTGCAGGAGACGGGGGTAACGGCGAACGATTTTTCCGGTCCCGTAACCTACACGATCACCGCCGAGGATGGGGAAACTTCAAGAGATTGGACGGTAACGGTGACGATTGCGCCCAACGATAAAGCGGAGTTCCTGAGGTATAGATTTACGGCGGCCAAAAATGATGAAGGGAACCTGGAGCATGACGTCGAGGGGGTTATCGATGACGAGTCGGGAATGATCACGCTGACGGTGCCCTACAAGACAGTGTTGAATAATCTGATTGCTTCTTTCACCTTATCGTACGGAGCGGAGGCAGAGGTGGGCGAGACGCCACAGGTTAGCGGGGTGACGGCCAACGATTTTGAAGAACCGGTCATCTACAAGGTAGTCGCCATGAACGGAACAGATTCAAAAGACTGGACGTTAACAGTAGAGAAGGAATCTCCCGGCACCGAGACCGACATTTTGGCCTTTGGCTTCAGAGCGGCCGATAATGCGGGGGTTCTTGAAGCCGATGTTTGCGGAGTCATCGCGGAGGAGGAGGGGCAGGTCCATATAGAGGTGCCTTATGGCACCGATGTAAGTGCGCTGGTCGCCGATTTTGAACTTTCGCCGGAGGCACGGGTGAAAGTGGAAGATATAGAACAGGCCAGCGGCGAGACGCCCAACGATTTTACCGCTCCGATTATCTACAGGGTTGTCGCCGAGGACGGGACGACGGAAAGAGACTGGACAGTGACGGTGGAGTTTCTGCCCAACGACGAGGCGGAGTTCCTCTCTTTCGGTTTTACGGGGCCGAAGACGGTGAGGTCGTATATAGATGCGGAGAACGGGCGGATCACCGTGGCGGTGCCGCATGACACGGTTGTTAATAATCTGGTTGCCGATTTTACGTTGTCGTACGGGGCGCAGGCCCATGTGGGTGATGTAGAACAGGTCAGCGGCGAGACGCCCAACGATTTTGCCACTCCGATCACTTACTCGGTCGCCGCCGAGGATGGGGTGACGACAAGAGAATGGACGGTTACGGTGCGGGAGTTTTTTGATGAGGCGGCGCTGATCGGCATCAGGTTGACGAGGGAGAAAAATCCCCATTTAAATCTGGAGAAGGATATCGACGGGGCCCTGACCGATGAAAAAAGTTTCTTTGTTGAAGTTCCCGAGGGGACGGATGTGAATGCACTGGTTGCCGATTTTGAGCTCTCGTCGGGGGCGCGGGCGTATGTGGATGTGGATGGTGAAGAAGTGGAACAGATCAGCGGCCTGACGGCTCTTGATTTTACCGAGCCCGTTATCTACAGGATCATTGCCGAGAACGGGGAGACGGAGAGAGAGTGGACGGTGATAATCGCCCATGAACTGCCATTAAGCAACGAGGCGGAGATAACCTCCTATCGGTTTTTAAAAGCAGATAATCCGCACCTGCGGGATGATGTGGTGGGAGAGATTGATGCCCAAAATCACAAGGTCAGGCTCAAGCTCCATTACGGCACAGATGGGAGTGCGCTGATCGCCGATTTCGAGCTCTCGCCGGAGGCGATCGCCAAGGTGGAGGCGGAAGGGCAGGAGAGCGGCGAGACACCCAACTTCTTTTTCTCGTTCGATAAAGATGAGGTTAAGCCGGGTAATATTTATACGGTCAACTACACGGTGGTCGCTCAGAACGGGAGAGAGCAGATATGGCGTGCGGAGCTTGAAATTATCGCCAACGACGAAGCGGAGATTCTCACCTACGGTTTTTCCGGGGTGAAGGCGGCGACGGTAATAGACGGGGAGAAGAGGCAGATCACCGCAACGGTCCCCTTTGGTACGGATGCGAGTAAACTGAAAGCTGTTTTTGAGCTGTCGCCCGGGGCACAGGCGTTTGTGGCGGGTGTAATACAGGTTAGCGGGTCGACGGTCAACGATTTTACCGCTCCCGTTAAATACGCGGTCAGAGCCCAGGACGAAAATGTCTCGAAAAATTGGACGGTAAGCGTTAAGGTCAGCCCCAACGATAAGACCGATTTCCTCTACTTTGCATTTAGTAAAGAAGATAACCCGGCTTTGAAGGAGGATGCGGAAGGGGAGGTTGATGCCGACGGCGGCAGAATCACCTTTACCCTGCCATCGGGGACCGATGTACGCAGCCTGACCCCCTATTTTGATCTATCCTATGGAGCAGACACCTATGTGGGGAAAGAAAAACAGGAATCGGGGGTAACGGCAAACGATTTTTCTGATCCCGTTATCTACAGGGTCGTCGCCGAGGACGGGGAAACGGTGAGAGCGTGGACGGTAGAGGTAAATCTTGAGCTCTGCACGGAGGCGGAGATCATCTCTTTTGGATTTAACGGGAAGAAAAATCCGGATCTTAAAAAGGATCTTGTCGGGACGGTTGATCGCCGGAACGGAACGGTTGACTTCTGGATCTCCCCCATAAAGGTTCTGCAATCTCTGATTGCCGATTTTGAACTGTCGTTGGGGGCCGCGGCCTATGTGGGTGATCTGCCCCAGACCACAGGTATTACCGCCAATGATTTCAGATCACCGGTCACCTATCTGGTATCCGCCGAAGCCGGCAACCGCAAGGAGTGGCGGGTGAGCATATTCCTGTATGGCGATGTCAACCTGGATAAGAAGGTTGATGTTGGCGATGCCATTCTGGTCCTGAAGCATATTG
>JBASYW010000062.1:0-2203 GCA_049277715.1 Dethiobacteria bacterium
CTCTGCACTTTCGACAGGGATATCATGCTGCTGCAAGTAGGCTTTGACCTCTTCAAAGTGCTCGGGTGCGGCAATGATGTTGTAAGTATCATCCTCCTCCCGCACATCCTCGGCCCCGGCCTCCAGTGCGAGCAGCATCAAGTCATCTTCGCCGATCGGCAGCCCCTCCGCTTTGACGATGAACAACCCTTTCCGCTCAAACATCCAGGCCACGCAACCCGACTCCCCCAAACTGCCGCCGTGGCGTGAAAAATGATACCTGATCTCGCCCACCGTGCGATTGCGATTATCGGTAAGTACCTCGAGCAGAACCGCCACCCCGCCGGCGGCGTACCCCTCGTAATTTACCTGTTCGTAATTCTCTCCATCCTGCCCTCCGATACCCCTCTGGATTGCCCGCTGGATGTTATCGTTAGGCATGTTATTCTCCCGGGCTTTCTGCACTGCCAGACGCAGACGGAAATTGCTCTCGATATCACCGCCGCCCTCCTTGGCGGCGACAATAATCTCCCGGGCTACTTTGGTAAATATCTTCCCTTTTTGCGCGTCCATACGCGCTTTGCGATGTTTGATATTCGCCCATTTTGAGTGACCGGCCACCTGGTGATTCCCCCTTTCTAAAAAGTCCCTCCTCCCGGAGATGGTTCCACTTTGTAGAACGCTCTTCCTTCTTTTTTAATGCTTACTGTGGATAAGATACGCTGACCAGGGTCCTCATACCGCCACGAGGGTTAAAATTTCCGGTGACGGTCATCGAAACCGGGGCCAGCAACGCAACCAGATCATCCAAAATACGGTTCACGACATCTTCCTGGATAATCCCGACGTTACGGTAAGAGTTTAAATAGTATTTAAGCGATTTCAATTCCACACAGTTTTCGCTGGGAACATAATTTATCCGCAATTCCCCAAAATCGGGCAGCCCCGTCCAGGGACAGACCGAGGTAAATTCCGGGAAGATGATCTCGATATCCGTACGTCGCCCGGCATAAACAAAGGGGAGTGTCTCCAGCACCTCTTTCTCTATCTGCCCGGGTTTCAACACTTCGGAACGTCTTTGCACATTTTGATCCTTTTGATCTTCGCGATTATCTTTCATCGGCGGTAACACCTTCCTTTCGCGCCCAGCGGACGGCCAGATAACAGAATGGAGTATCGGCGAGCGCCAAGATTATTTTAACCAGATACTGACTGATAATCATGTTTACGAGCACCGCATTTGCCACCGTTCCGGCAAAAGCAAGGGTAATAAAGATGATGCTGTCCAAAAATTGACTGACGATCGTAGAGAGATTATTGCGCAGCCAAAGATGTTTGCCCGCCGTAACCCGGCGCCAGAAAAGAAAAGCCCAGACATCGTGCAGCTGTGAGATCAGGTAAGCAACCATGCTCGCCGCCACTATGCGGGGAACCATCCCCAAAATAGTCTCGTAAGCATGCTGCTTTTCCCAGAAAGAAGCCGGCGGCAGGAACCTCCCCAGGTACAGAAAGGCGATCATCACCAGATTCATCCATAATCCCAACCAGACGATGCGGTTGGCCTCTTTTTTGCCCCACACTTCACTGACCGTATCGGTAATTACAAAGGTAACCGGGTAGGCAAAAACCGCCACGGGAAGGACCAACTTACCCAGAGCAAACAGTTTGCCGGCGATTATGTTGGAGACCAGTAAACAGGTAACAAAGAGAACCGTTAAAAACTGTAGTTTCCTATCCAAGCGATAATCACTCTCCGTGTTTTTTGTAAGCAGGGTTGGCTGCGACCTGCGGCAACGCTCATACCATTATAATTTATTTTGTATAAAGAGGAAAGAGCCGCCGCCGCATAAAATCCCGTCAAGACACTGCCGGTTTAAAAAGAACCCCACATACGTCCCGGATGATCATTTTTCCGTTCAATCCTTTTAATGCATGCTGTTCGGGTCAAGTTATTCTGAGCGGGAAATGATAGAATATTCGGCTTCTTGGACTTAGTATGTCACAAATAAGGTTGTCAATGCTATGCCGGCTTCATTCCATTCCGGAGGGGAAAAGCGGGACGGGAGTGGTTAAGATTCTTCGGTCGCTACCGCCGGCACGGGCGCTCCCTTTCGGATGACAATAAAAATAAACCTGTTGCCGGGGTGATTACGTTCCGGGTGATGATGGAGGTACTTGTAGTGGTTAAGATCCTTCGGTCGCGTCCGCTAGCGCGATCGCTCCC
>JBASYW010000063.1:0-5552 GCA_049277715.1 Dethiobacteria bacterium
ATCCCATAAAAACGGGCACCGGCGGCGGGATCATAACCCAGAAAAGAATATTGCTGCAAGGGGGCTCCGCTGACAAGGTCCGCAATGAGCAGCAAAGAGGTGCCCAAACCCAGCACCACCCAGAAAACATATCTTCCGGAAGGCAGTAATTTCAACAGGCCGGCCAACCCGAGAAGGGCCGCATTGGTGACAATAACCAACGTGGCGGTCATCCATACAGAATCAAGAGGGAACCCTTTAAATGCCGCCAACAGGAGGAGGGTGACGGGAAAGATCATCGCCCCTTCAACCAGAACCATGATTATTTTTTTAAATTTCATGATAAAGCCGGAAACCAGGGCCAGGGCCCCGGCAAAGAGCGTTAATGTTAAAAAGATGAGGTAGCCTCGCAGCAGCGCCGGCCTCTGGTCATATATGGGTGCCACGCGTTCAGCTATCATACCTACAAACTCACGCGGCTGCGCATGGGGAACGGTTTGGACGGGCAGCCCCACGATATGGGGCGGGAAATCCTCGATTCCCAGATGAGTTAAAATTGTGGCCGGGATGTCAATGTTGGCTACCAGCCCGTTGCGTCGGGTCGTAGGGCCGGTCAACAGCCCGGGAGCAAACTCTCCCCCGGCAACCACCAGAGGGGTCAGTTGCCTGCCGCTGTTAAGATACTGCCGTGGAGGTGAAGGCGAAACCATCATAAAGAGAAGGTCGGGGCTAAACCGATCCGAGAAATTGCTTAAAAAATCATCCAGTTCCGCAAATGTAAGCTGCATAAGGTTCTGTATCCGTGAGGGCGTACAGGCATTGCTCTCTTCATCTATCCTTGTAATATCCCCCCAATCCACGACTACCAGGGAGACATCTTCAAAAGAGGCCGTTACCGCCTCGGTGACAGCCTTTACATCGATCCGATGCCCGTAGGGGAATAAGGGATCTTTGATGAGCATCTCTTCACTTACATTGCCGACAGCTACCAGACCACGTTGATCCATGGCCGTCAGGACCCCCGGCCTCCGTTTGATATCCGTATCGGCGTTACCAAAAACCGCAACTTTCCCTCCCGACCGCGTAATCATATCTCCCAAAGCCCCCGGAACCACTTTATATCCCCATGTTGCATTGGCGGTTTCAAGCTCCGCAAGAGCGAGGTTGAATACTTCGCCCAAGGGTGCCTCGCCCATATAACGGTGATATACAGTCTGCGCCGGATAGCCGTTAAATTCCTCGTCCCGGGTGAAAGCAAGCTTGGACAGGTTACCGGCTGCCGCCCTGCTGCCGGCGCCCATGCTCAGGTGGCCGCTTTCACTGCCGACACGCCCGCCCTTGATATTAAGAAGCCCCAATCCTCCGCGATCAATCAACCCGTCAAGGGTAGGGCCCGCATACGTAAAAAGGTCTTCCACCGCAAGTCGATCCACGATCAGCAGCAGCACTTTACGCTCATTGTTTTCGCCGGTATCAAGACCGTAGCAAATACCGGGTACGGCTATGAAAAGGAAGATCGGGATGTACAGGAAATAACGCAGAACAGCCTTCATTTTACGTGGCTCACCTCTGCCATATCATCTGCACTCATAAAACCGTGGTAAAGCTCTCCGGTGCGCCTGAACATCTCCTCCCTGGAAAAAAGGGCTTTTACCCTGGCCTGCCCCCTGGCAGCCATCTTCCCGGCCGCATCCGGATCAGATAACAGCTCTTCAATGGCATGGGCCAGGGCATAGCTGTCACCGGGCGGTACCAGTTTTCCGGTCTGATCATGGATAATTATCTCCGGAATCCCTCCCGTCCGGCTGGCCACTACCGGACGGGAGGCAGCCATGGCTTCCAGTATCGTCAATGAAAGCCCCTCGGTATATGAAGGGAGAACAAAGATATCCAACATCGACATCAATAAAGGAACATTCTCCATATGCCCGGTAAAAAAAATTTTTCCCTTCAGTTCCAGTCTTTGAACCAAAATCTCCAGAAAGCTGCGCATCGGTCCGTCGCCGATGATCACAAAACGCAGATGAGGATATCGTCCGCTCAGGATAGCGGCCGCCTGGATCAGATGCCTGATTCCTTTTTGGGGAGCAAGTCGGGCCACGGTGCCTACGAGGACGGTACCTTCTTTCTTGATAAAATCAAGACAGGTTTTGGCGGCGGGCTGATTTGCTTGCCACGCCTGCTCAAACGGCACGGTATTTATCCCGTTATGGATGACTTCTATTTTTTTCTCATCTATCGTTGTATTCCTCAAAAGATACTCGGCAAGAGATTTTGATACGGCAATATATCTGTAAGCCCAATTGCCCTGGGCGTTTTCAATGGTCCGGAAGAGGCGGGGTAAAATCCGGCCACGGATAGGATAGGCCGGATAATTATGGACGGTAACGACCACGGGTATGCCCATGATCCGCCCGGCAAGGCGCCCCCACAGACTCATCTTGAAACCGTGTACATGTAGAAGCCGGGGACGCTCCCGGCGCAGAATGGTCAACAATCTCTTCAAGGCATAAAGATCTCTGCCCGGAGAGATTTTTCCCGTCAGGGGCAGTTCAAAAACATCGACGGCAAGACGCCGCGCTGTTTTGGCGATGGAACTTCCCCCCGGAGCGACCAGGATCAGCCGGTAAGAATGGCGAAAATGGCCGAGCAGCTCTTCCACGTGTTTCTGCATCCCTCCGCTGCAGGGCCTTACCAGGTAACAGATAGTATCCATTTTGTGTCTCTACCTCCCTTTCAAGTTATTCTTCCCCTTTACCCTCGATAAATAAACAGGTCCGGGACACTTTCCACAACTGTTCCCTGACCATCCGCAGGCCCTGTCTCCCGGTTGTAACGGCGGCGCAGATATCCGGGATATTAAAGTGATACAAATTGACTTAAAAACAGCCCCATGTTAAGATGATGTTGTAGTTTTGGCAGCTATGCGCCCGTGGTGAAAGGGATATCACGCAGGCCTCCGGAGCCTGAAGTCGGGGTTCGAATCCCTGCGGGCGTACCACTTTTACAATTGATTGCCGGAAGGGAGTGATTTGATGGGTCATAATTCAAAAAACAAGTGCGCTCGGCAGCCCGAAAAAAAGAAGGATAATAAAGAAAACAACTGTTGCTGCGGCCATGAAAACAAAGAGAAAAGTAACGATAAGGGAAAATGTTGCGAAAGCTGAAACCGTGAAGCAGGGAGGCAGTTTTTGCGGGTAACCGGGAAGTCAGAGAAGATGCCCATCCCCTCCCCTGCTTCTTTCTGTAGGCTACCTTTACAAATAAAAAAAAGAATCTTCTACATCTGTTAATTTCACCTATAATTCAGCCCTGACCGTATAGACCCCTCCTTCCAGTTTCTTCCCTACCTTGAAGCCCACTTTTTCTATAAGGCGCATGACGGCGGCGTTATCATGCAGGATATCGGCTGTAAAACCCAGTAAACCCTGTTTCTTTGCCACCTGCGTGATATAAGACAGCAATGCACTGCCGATACCCTGGTTCTGAAAATCATCCCTGACCACGATAGAAACATCGGCATCCAGAGTCCCCTCGATGATCTGATACTGGGCCAGTCCGGCGATCAGCTCCACGCCATCCTTCTCCATCACGGCCAAAAGGACCATCCCCCTGGTATAATCGATGACCACAAAAGATCTCTGGAGTTCCTGATGAGAGATATCTCTGCGTACGGAAAGAAAACGCCTGTACATGGTTGTATCCGAAAGCGAATAGAAAAAATTTTTGATCAGAGGCTCATCACTTATCTTAACGGGGCGGAACATGATCGTCTTGTTGTCTTTTATGGTTCTGTATGTCTCCAGTTCCTGCGGGTATTCCCCCTCCTTTCCGGTAATAAAGGCCTGATCCCTGTAAATAAGATTTCTTTTTTTAGCTTCCTCAATCAGCCATGAACGAAATTTGGGGTGCGCGATGGTGATGAGCGACATCGCCCGCTCGCGTATGTTTTTCCCGTGCAGATAGGCGATCCCGTATTCGGTTACCACATAATGAATGTCCCCCCTGGTCAGGGTAACACCCGCCCCTTCCTTTATGGAAGGGATGATCCGTGAAATCCGGCCGTCGGTGGTGGTGGACTGCAGAACCAGAATGGGCTTGCCCCCGGGAGCAAGGGCGGCGCCGCGCATAAAATCCGACTGGCCGCCGATGCCGCTGTAAAAAGAGTTCCCGATGGATTCGGCGGTACTCTGCCCGGTGAGATCAACCTCCAATGCGCTGTTGATGGCAATCATCTTGTGATGTTGGGCGATTATCAGCGGGTTGTTTGTATAGTCGATGGTTCTGAATTCAATGCCGGGGTTATCATGGATATAATCATAGGTTGCCCTGTTAGCCATGCAGAAAGAAGCAATCGTCTTGCCGCGATTGATCGTTTTTTGGGTGTTATCGACCACCCCCTTTTTCATCAAGGCGACGATCCCGTCGCCGAGCATTTCCGTATGAATGCCGAGGTGCTTCTTCCCGTCCAGGCATGACAGGATGGCATTGGGAATACTACCGTAACCTACCTGAATAGTATCCCCGTCTTCGATGATGCGGCTGACGTTTTGACCGATCCTCTGCACGATCTCTTTCGGGGCAAAGGTATTGTATTCAAGAAGTTCTTCATCATGTATAACCGCATAGTCGATATCACCTATATGGATGAAGGTATCGCCGTGGACTCTGGGCATCCGCGCATTTATCTGCGCGATAACCAGTGATGCTTTTTCCAAGGCGGCTTTGACAGTATCGGCACTCACGCCCAGACTCATGTAGCCATGATCATCAGGAGGCGATGTCTGGATCAGGGCCACATCCACCGTTACCAACCCGCGCCGGAATAACTCCGGCACATCGGAAAGGAATATGGGCGTATAGTCCGCATCGCCCCGATTAACGGCATCTCTGGTGTTATGACCGATAAAGAAGGAGTTGTGTCTGAAATTGTATTTGAACTTATCATAAGTGTAAGGAGCTACCCCCAATGTCCAAACGTGAATAATCTCCGTATCGTAAAAAGCCTTGGGATTCTCCTCGACGTAAGCGGCCAGCTTCTTGACCAGGTACTGAGGCTCTCCGCAACCGGTACCGATAAAGATACGATCCCCGGCATGGATATGGCTGAAAATCATCTCCTCGGATACAATTTTATGCTCATAACCGCTTCTCCGACTGAAATTCTGATTTTTATGGTTTTTTCCGGCACCGGTGTGATCCAATCTTCCTGCCTCCCCCGATTTTTTATTATCGTTCATTTAATATACCAAAAATCGCCGCACTAGACAAAACCCGGCGTGTATAATGATTTTTGAGGATGAATCGGGATGAGAAGGCAGTATCTTTAAATATGCGTCGCTCGGCGGTAGCCCCTGAATTCTTTTTCGATCATTTCACCCAGCTTGAAGATGGCCTCTTCATTACCGACCCGGCTGATGATCTGCAACCCGATGGGCAGCCCGTCATCGTTTTCGGCGACCGGGACAATGAGGGCCGGCAGTCCCCAGGTATTGGCATAAGCGACAAAAGGGATATAGCGACGATAAGTCATGCGCAGCGAGAAGAGTTCCTGAAAAACTTTGCCGTGGGGG
>JBASYW010000064.1:0-8644 GCA_049277715.1 Dethiobacteria bacterium
GTTGCCCAAAGCGTAGCCGATAGCAACATAGACACCGTCGGTTACCTCTTCCACCCTTTTTGTAAAACGTCGGGAATGTTCCGTGAGAATTTCGTGAGGATCAGGGACAGTTACATCAATCCCTGCAGTTTCATGACTGCAACCGGCCTGATTCAACAGGGATGTTAACATGACTAGGAGGAGCATGGGTAAAACACGGCCCTTATTTAAAAGCATAATGTTTAACCGCCTTCCTGCCTTTTAAATATCGGGGCTTTTATTTGGATAGCAACAGCAGTGCAAATCTCATTGTTGGAGAAATATATTTACCGCAGCTTGATTATTTAGAAGATTCCCCCATATCGGAAATTGTATCATAGCCACATTTTCTGAACAAGAGATAGCTGCCTTTGTTTATCCCCCTTTTAGAAAAGGGAACTGCTTTTATTAAAAATTTTCCTTAATTTTCAGATATTTATGTCGATATGATCTTTAGAAAGGTTATGATGTGGAGGCGAGCAATATGAAAATACCTTCAATTGGTAATATCACTGTCTATAATCAGCTTAAAGAGCTCAATGATTTGAACACCAAGGAAAGATTGGGTTTTGGCAATCACGGAATCAAATTAAACGCCAATGTTTTAGCCGGGGCAAAGAAGGGTAACAAGGTATCGGGTGAAATTGATGATAAAATTATACAGATCAGGGTTGAAACGATCATGACCAAGCTAAAATATGGGCAAAAAATTTCCCCCGAAGAATTGAAATTCCTGAAAAAACATGCTTCCCGATCCTATAATATGGCGGTTAAAGTTTTAAAGGAGCGCGAAAGTTTTCATCAGGAATTAAAAACTTACAGGACAAAACAAGAAGCTGAACGTGCCTATGCCAGGAGGATGAACGGCTATATATCCGCATTAAATGTATCCTCATCAGCAAAAGCCTACGGGAAAGAAGAGACCGGCGAGGAAGCGGAAGTCGCGCAGATGAAAGCTGCCGCAATTATGAATGAATACAATAGATTTAGAATGTCAGCGGAATATAAAAGGTTGGAGGATGAAGAACAAGAGAGTAAAAGAAAGCCTCTGATGGACAAAACGGCCTCTTCCATTTCCCGTTCTTCTCGACCAAGGTTATAGTCTATCGTGGCGCGGGGGCATTGCATGGGAATTCCGGGTGCCTTTTTGCTATGAAAGCCTATTTTTGTCGCCCTGAAAGCGTTCTGTTCGAGTCATTTGGAGCGCTTTTTGTGTCATTTTTATGAAAGTAATATTTTTATCATCACGATGATAGAAGCGGGACGGGAGTGGTCAAGATTCTTCGGTCGCTCCCGCTTCCTCTGAATGACAATAAAAAGGGCTTCCGCTCCCTCTTCCCCTTTCCTGTCATTCCGAGCGCAGCGAGGAATCCTGAGCGAAGCGAATGGTTTCGTGCATGATCCTTTGTTCTACCGGGGAAGTGCTGTAATTTGGGGATACAACGTAAAGGTATACGGCCGGTAAGACAACGTTTGGGGGGGCCTATCTTTCCGGATGATAAAAGCGGGCCGTTTATGAGGGAACGAACAATTAATAAATTTTGGGTAGATGGTATTGAACAAGTTTTTTTATTGGCCAATTAAAAAAAAGAAGCGATCTTCACTCCGGGCGGAAAAATTTTAGACGATAGTATCAAGCAACAGGTTTATTGACTTTGCAGTTTGCTTTTGATTTTCTTTTTGATTATTTCCGGGTTGAATGTTATAGAGTTGATGATTGCTAAAAAGTTGATTGCTTGTAAGTTTATTGCTAGCAAGTTGGTTGTTTTCAAGTAAAAACAGGATATATTCCGACCTAAGATTTGAATGAGCCAGCATGTCTGCACCGGATGTTACCATGATATTGTTCTTTGTAAATTCCAATAAACCTTGAGCCATATCGAGGTCCTCAATACGGGAATTTGCCGAGAACATGTTTTCCATGGAAACCTGATTGATGTTAATTATGTTTTCAAGGCGATTTTGAAGCGCTCCTATACCGGCACGTTGGATAGAAATCTGCTCTATGGCTGCATCAATGCGTTGCAGGGAATTTTGCAGGGCTACGCTGTTGTTAATCGTCAGATCATTAATATCCAGTGAGGATGCCGTCACGCTGTTTATACTTAGAAATATGGACTGGGATGAGCGGGGGCCTACATGTAATAAGATACCCGACCCTTCAACGGGGGGGTCCGGTTCTCCCGGCTCTCCGGAAGGCAGGAAAGTAACAACCTGTGACCCGTAAACGGCCGGCCGCTCTTCCCCTCCTTCTATGTGGAAATTTGACAGGGCAATACTTTCATCATAATCGGGATTGATACGGTTAAAATTTAAAATTTCAATTCTCTCATCATAGCCCAAACCCCACCATTCATAAGCCAAACCGGAAATATTTACAACAAAGGGGTTTGCCTCTGTTCCCTGTCCGCTCACCGTAAAAGCAATATCACCTTCATTGATTCTTGAATTCAACTCGTTTTG
This sequence comes from Dethiobacteria bacterium, assembly GCA_049277715.1. GTDB lineage: Bacteria > Bacillota > Dethiobacteria > DTU022 > PWGO01 > JAAYSV01. The sequence goes on from JBASYW010000064.1 coordinate 2,482, forward strand.
TAACTGTGCGGCCGTAACATCATGGGGAAGGTTAAAAGTTTCATATGCCACAGTGCCTTCACCCAAAAAGCCAAATAATCTCCTCCAGTAAATATGAAGATCAAAGTTTACCCCTGCAATATCCTCCCACCAGAGGTTGAAAGAAGCAGTTGTATGGCTGGCCCCGCTATCAGTGACATTAACGGCACCGGTGCCCGGAGGACCCATGCCTATAGGAAGATTGGCCAGGCCGGTAACATCAACCACATAGGGGTCTGCCTGCGTCCCCTGTCCACTTACTACAAAATTGACGCTCCCTGAAAATTTCTGGTTGAGTTGGGTCTGCAGCATCGCCGCCGCAGCATCATGGGGAAGGGTAATGGTAGCTGATTGAGCAACCCCGCTGCCGATTACCTGTTGATAGTTTATATCTAAATCAAAACTGACTTCATCGGTGGCGTTTTCCCACCATAATGCGAACTGAGCGTTTGTCTGGCCCTGGCCCGAGCTGGTAATATTGATGCTGCCCGTCGCAGAATGCTGTGCTTCAACAACAGTTGCCGCTGAGATAGCGCTTCTTACTTCATCCGGGGTGGAAACAATTTCACCGCCTTCTACAGCCAAGGTAACATTAAAAACAACCTTTCTTCCGGTTACGGTGGTTACCAGATTAAACGCCTGATCGGAATGTGGGACGTTAATGATAATTTCCACATCATCAAAATCAGGATGCCCTGCCGGCTCATAATTAAAATGGTCCCATTCATTGTATACCGGGGGTGTCTCGCCGCCGCTACCGCCGGAACCGTTTACAGACAAGGAACCATCCAACAAATTCATAGTGTTGAACCGGGTGGTCTTTGCGATGGTATCTATTTGCTTGGTTAACTGGTTCAATTCATCTTTTATCAGCATCAGGTCGCCATGAGTATATACGCTGTTTGATGCTTTTAGAACTAGGGCCCTTTGTCTTTGCAGCATGGCGTGGATTTCAGAGAGGCCTCCTTCAGCTTTCTGCAGAAGGCTGATGCCGTCCTGAGCATTGCGAACAACCTGATTGTATCCACGAACCAGCGCTTGCAGCTTATTTATAATCCCTAAATCCGCGGCGCCATCACGGGCAGAGTTTATGCGCTTTCCGGATGATATTTTCCCGAGAGATTGAGCCTGTTGGCTTTCATAATGATCCAGCAGACGGTAGGAGTTTAAGGCGGAAATGTTGCTATTAATATTCATTCAAAATCCCCCCTTGTACCGTCATAGGAATAGATAAAAAATAAACCCATCTTTATCTAACTATTTCTAAAATTTATCAATTAAATTATATCTTATTATCATCCACAATACAACTATTTTTTGGCATAAAAAAAGGGAAAATATATTCAAAAAAACGAAGGGTAACCTATACCAAAGAGTTTTATTATTTTATGAAAATATAAATATTTTTACCAAGCCCTTTTGTGACCACATTTATTTGTTCAATACCGGGGGGAATGATGTTAACCGATATTCTGGTACAGCAGGTTATCTCTTCGCAGGATCTCTCCCTTTTTAAAATTTAAGTGCTCCCGGAAGAGGGGGCCGCCGATCGCCAGGGTATGGTATTCGCCGTTTTCGCCACATGGCGAGAGGCCTCTTTCCAGGCATAGCTGCAGAAATTGTTCGTCCAGTTCCCGGCCGATCCACTTTTCATCCAACAGGTCGCTGCGCAAAGCCACGATCAGAAGGTGCGCCTTTCGTGCCAACAGTTCACGGACCACCGCTGTCTCTTCCATGCCCCATAATGGGAAGAAAGGGGTGATCGATTGCCGGCGGCATCTGCTTTCTATCCATTGGCGGTGTTCCGGCAGATTGATGTCGCCGAAGACACCCCCGGTGACGCCTTCTTCTTTTAGATCGGTGGTCACGTTGATAAAGCCTTGGTCGTATTCTTTCCGGGAAACCGGTACCGTCTTCAAGGTAAGGCCAAGGGCACGGGCCTGCCGATGTAACACGACGGTATCTATGCCATGTGACATGCACCGGCCTTCTTCGTTGATGAAGGTAACCAGAGTGGTTACCGAGAGCCCTTGTTCCATCGCTTTTTGCAGGGCCAGATAGCAGTCTTTCCCACCGCTCCAGGATGCATATGCTTTTTTTTTCATTGCTTATTCAGCTCCTCTTTGTTTACTCCGGCAGCGACATTACTTAAATCTTTTGGCGATACCGCAAACGGCGAACCATACTTCGTCTGCCCGCGCGGCCACCTTCTGGTTGGTTTTGCCGGCCAGATCCCGGAAGAGGCGGCCCAGAAAGTTTTCGGGGACGACCCCCAAACCCACTTCATTGGTAACCACCAGTACATCGGCCGGACAGTTTTGCATTTGCCCGGCCAAACCGTCCATATAATTTAATATAACGGTAGATATCTCTGCCTGTTTCTGCGGAGAGGTATTTATCTCTCCCTCCAGCCTTTGCAGCAGGTGGTTGTTCAGCAGCAGGGTGAGGCAGTCCAGCAGATAAAATGTACCCGTTGTTCCGTCTGCCATTACGCGTTCCGGATGCAACGGTTCCTCCACGAGCCGGAAATGCCGGGGGCGGTGCCGGCGGTGTTCTTCGACCCGAAGCTGCATCTCCGGATCTTTGACCTCGGCGGTAGCCAGATAGATAACCTGCTTGCCGCTGTCAGAGGCGTAGCGCTCGGCGAAAGTGCTTTTTCCGCTGCGAGCACCGCCGGTAACCAGGATCAACTTGCCTCTATTCAATTTATGGTTGCTCCTTTCCCAGCAGCGCGGCAATCTGCCATTTGTTGTGCAGTACCCGCGCGCCTTTGTTTTTTAATCGTTTCAGGAGACGATCTGCTTCCCCACCGGTAAAATCCCACATCCTGTCTGTGGCATGGCTGATAATGGCGGCCGGGCAGCCCCGTTCCAGGGCGGTCTCTATCGCTTCGAGATTACGCAGGTTTCCTACCCCGAAGGGAATGGGCGGAACCACGGTGAGAACGGCTTTTTTAATCAGCTCCAGGTGCGCCCGGTGAGCCCGGTCGGAAACCGGGGAAAATGGCGGCACTTCGATTACGGGCAGATCGTAAAAGGTGGCAAAGCGGTGGCTGCTGTCTTCCGGTGTCACCGGACCGATCGAGAGCGGAAAACCTCGTTGGCGCAGATACTCCAGAATCGGCAAAGCCTCTTCACCTCCGCCGATAACATGAATCGGAGATCGGGTGAATTTGATGCCATCCATATCATCCTGCACACTGACCTGCAGACACCCGTTCAGGGGATGGCGGTAAACAAAGGCGTCCACCCCATAGGCTGTTTTGATCGGCCCTGGAGCGATGACCTCTTCGGCTGTTCCGGCAGCCAGGACCTTGCCATCGGCCAACAGGAGCATCCGATCGAAAAAGCGGGCTGCCAGATTCAGATCATGAATGGCGGCAATGACGGTAATCCCTTGCTCCTTATTCAACCCGGCGATCAACTCCAGCAGTCCATGCTGGTAACCCAGATCCAGATTGGCGGTGGGTTCGTCCAGAAGCAGAATTTGCGGCTCCTGGCAGAGGGCGCGGGCGACAATCACTCTTTGTTTTTCTCCGCCGCTCAGGGTGGCGATGGAGCGTTTTGCCAGGTGGCTTACTCCCGTCATGGCCATGGCCCGCCGGACGATTGATTTTTCATTATCGCCCTCCGGTGTAAAACGTCTCAGGTAAGGCAGGCGGCCCATCAACACCGTTTCTTCCACCGTGAAATCAAAATCAGCTCTGGTCTCTTGAGGCACCACGGCCATAGCCCGGGCCAGATCACGGGGAGAGAGGGATTTCAGATCTCGGTTGTCCAGAAGAACCGCACCGGCAGTGGGCTTCAGAGCCTTGCTGATGCAGCGCAAGAGGGTGGTCTTTCCGGCACCGTTGGCCCCTAACAGAGCCACCCGTTGGCCCTTGGAGACGTTGAACTCCAGCCGATCCAGAATGGAGTGGCTATCATATTGCAAGGTCAGATTGTGAACAGTTAGCTGTATTCTCAAACGATATCACTCCGTAAGGTCAAAATAACGCAATTTTTTGCGTTTCCTCAACAGGTACACAAATAGCGGCGCACCCAGGAGGGCGGTGATAATACCGACCGGCAGTTCCCGTGGCGTGATGATTGTTCGGGCCAACGTATCGGTGACGATGAGCAGTACCGCGCCCAGAAGGGCGGAGGCGGGCAGAAGATGGCGGTGGTCCGGCCCGATCAGAAGCCGGATAAAGTGGGGTACCACCAATCCGACGAAGCCGATGATGCCGCTGGTGGAGACCGCTGCTGCCACCATCAGGGAAGAGCCCGCCAGGAGAATTTTTTTAACTTTTTCAATGTCGATGCCCAGGTGGTGAGCGGTCTCTTCACCAAAGAGCATGGCGTTTAGCTCGCGATGGTAAAAATAGACGCAGCCAAACCCCAGCAGGGTGTAGGGCACCATGATTTTAATCTTCATCCAGGTGGCACCACCCAGACCGCCCATGATCCAGAACATCACCTGGTGGAGTTTGTCATCGGCAAAATAGGTAAGCAGCGAGACCAATGCCGAAAGGAAGGCACTGATGGCAATACCCGCCAGTAACAACGGCATCACCGGCACCTCATTTCCTACCCGGGCCATCCGGTAGACCAGGAGCAGGGTAAGCACGCCCCCCGCAAAAGCAAACAGGGGCACGGCACCGATGCCTCCCCAGGCCGCCGGCAGGCCAATCAGCATGGCGGCGACAGCTCCGAGGGCGGCCCCGGAGGAGACCCCGATCACGTAGGAATCGGCCATGGGATTGCGAAAGAGGCCCTGGAATGTTGCTCCCGCTGTGGCCAGGGAGGCGCCAACCGCTCCGGCCAGAACCACCCGGGGCATCCGCAGCTGGAGGAGGATATCCTTTTTCACCGCCTCTATATTTATCCGACACGGCAGGCCAAACAGTTCCAGGAAGATGCCGCCGATCTCCCGGAAACTGTACGATACCGCCCCGATGCTTATGGCCACCGCGGCAGCAGAGAGCAGCGCCAACAGCAAGGCCGGATAGATCAGTGCTTTTAGTTTTTTCCTTTCCCGCCCATGTTTCAAAGTATCCATTCCAAGGTCCTCTACCGGGGTTACCGGTTGCCGAACAGTTCCGGGTAAAAGAGGGCGGCCGCTTTCTGAATGGCCTGACCCACCCGCGGGCCGGGACGGTTAAAGAGATCGGAGTTCACACCATAAATCCGTTCTTCTTGCAGTGCGCGTATCTTCGTCCAGCCCGGGCGTTTGTGAAATTGCTCGGTTACCATTTCCGCGGTGCCGTGATCATCGGGGTAGAGTATCACCCGGGGATTATTTTCGGCTACCGCTTCGGGGCTCACGGTGGGATAGTTGTCATTGATGTCCGCAAAAATATTTTTACCTCCCGCCGCGGTAATCACTTCATGAATAAAGGAACGGTTGCCGATGCTCATCAGGGGATCGTAATAGAGCTCATAATAAACCGGGATTTTTTCATCGTCAGCCAGGGTCGCCAGTTTTCCCCCCACACCGTCGATCTGCCGCTTTATTTCGGAAACAACGCTTTCCGCCTTATCTTCCTCTCCTGTGGCGGCGCCCACCGTATGGATTGCATCATATACCTGTTCCACGGATTGTGGTTCCAGAACCAGGACAGTGATATCTCTCTCTTCCAGCCGGGCTACCGTTTCTTCATGCAGGCTGCCGGCCAGAACCAGATCCGGCTCCAGAGTCAGGATCACTTCGATGTTGGGATCGGCAAAGCCGCCTACCGAATCTTTCTTTGAAGCTTCAGGCGGGTAGTTGCAGTAATCGGTAACCCCGACTACTTTGTCGCCCAGCTCCAGAGCAAACAGCACTTCGGTATTGCTGGGGGCAAGGGAGATAATTTTCTCTATCGGACCGTCAATGAGCACCTCGCGATCCATATGGTCCACCAGAGTGATTTTCCCGATTGTTTGAGGGGCATCTCCTTCCGGTGTGCAGCCGGTCAGGACGGCGGCCATTAACAGGGCCACACTTACCAGCAGAAAACACCTCTTCATTAAACACCTATTCATCTACGCATACCTCCTGTAATATTTTTGGTTGGGCAATAAAAAAGCCCGTCCTTCGGTGGAGGAAAGCTGGACAGGAGCATAAAAAATGCCACGGGCAGAACACGCGGCTTTTCAGACGCTCTACCCTTTCATCCGAAGGG
>JBASYW010000065.1:0-5152 GCA_049277715.1 Dethiobacteria bacterium
GTTTTTTATCAGGAATATTCTATCCTGATTTCTTTTGTTTTTGGGCTATTTATCAGATATATTAGTTCAAATTGGAGAGGAAAGAACAAAATCTATCCTCTCCAATTTTGTTTGTTCATTAAATAAAGATGATTTAAAATAATAGTGTCACCAGTAGTGCAAACTGTGGGAGCCCGGTTCCCGGCACTACCTAAAATCATTAATGTCCAGGGACCTGTTTTTCTGACATTGTTTTTATGTTATATCTGTTGAGCCGCCTCTGAAATTCATCCGGCCAATCCTGCCAAACTCCGATTTCACGAACGGCTACAATTCTATTGTTTGCTTGGATATGGATCTCCAGGCGTTCAGTATGCAGCAATTTATTAAAGGCAATGGGCAATACAGTAGTAGTATGAGAACCGGTGGTATTTTTTCGCACAGGATGCAAGGTGGATGCACCGCCGGGATAAAGTTGTTTCATCTGACCATGTTCATCCTTACAAAGTACCCGGATGGACAAATCGTCCGGCTCACCAACTAAAAACAGGTTGATGCCTTTTACATTCATATGGCTCTCGGTTTTGTGTTCAACAGAAATAACTGCCGGTGAATAGGTTGACCAGTATTGATACCAATAAATACCATCATTTAGTTTTTCGCTTCCATGGCCTGCCGGATCAATGGAGCCGGAAACATTGATATTTGTTCCTTTTGATTGCATATCCATCTCAAACCATTTAAGAGCCAACTCCAAAAAATCATGGTCACCGGTGGTCATATGCGCCCAGGCAAGCATCATCCAATGCAAGGTATGGTATCCCATCCCGATTTTTTCACCTTCAAGGGCAACATCGTAAATCGATCCATAATGAACATCATAATTATTCATCTTTGATTTAAGAGCTTGCAGCCCTTCTTCCAACCAGTATTGATATTTATTTTCACCGGTGATCATATAAAATCGTTCCAGCACATCCAGAACAAAAATGTGGCCGTTAAGTACATGCGATTGATTGCCCGGATCAGGATATTCTTCGAACCAGGAGGTTCCATCCGGCCACCTTCCCAGCCCCCCCGCCGTTTTCGATGGGTATAAAAAGATACTTCATGGCCCGATGGGATAAATCAAGGTACTCCTGTTCTTCAAACACCTCATGGCCAAGTAAAAGTACCAAGGCACACTGGGCATTAGTCAAGGAACTGTTCCATGGTGCGACTTGATTGAACGGGCTATAGTCAAAATCAAATGTCCAATAACTAAATTGTGAAGAATGCTCGGCATTTTCTAAAAGCCATTCTGCTACGGGTTTTAACTTTTTCTTATAACCGGCAGATCCCGTATTTAAATAATCTGCATATAGATCAAGGCCATACTGAGCGATCTGTGTGGGGTGGTAGCTTCCATTATCATGTATCGGTACCCCTTTATCATCAAGGTTATATCCCCCGGATCCCCCGTTGACGAAGAAACTTCCTTGGGGCAATGATAGATATGTAAAATCTTCAATCAATCCAACGATATATTTTAATACCAAAATCGCATCTTTGACATCTATGTTGCCATCAAGATTAACATCGGCTTTCTGCAGATCATCAATCTGTATCAATCCGACATTGTATTGCAAGATCATGATGGCATCATGTAGATCTATGGCACCATTGCTATTTACATCTCCTAAAATATATTCTTCCTGTTCTTCCTGCATATTTGAAAATGATATTTCTTCCCCTGTGGCAAGAACTGTTCCCGTGGAAATCAATATAACCATGATAAAAATGATAAGTCTTCTCATCGATAATAACATAGTTTTAACCCCTCAATCTCCAATAATTTTTGTGATCATCAGAGATGCAATGGATCTGAAAACTTCCTTGCCGTTATCTTATCATGATTAAATCTGATTTGGCAAAATTAAGTCCGGTTCGTTAGGGTCTATATGTCAAAGAATAAGCGGCCTGTTCCGCCTTCCCCCTTTACTTCTTCGCGCGGCGGTTAAGCGCCACAATCACAGGCACCAGGGCCAGTGAGATGGCTATGGCGATGGTCAGTTCAAACCAGGCCTTGGCGAGCGGCTCGCCCATGACCGATACCTGCCAGATGGGCTCGATAATCCAGTAAAGCGGGAATATCTTTGCAATCCACTGCGGCCAGTCCGGAAAGATATAGAAGACTACCGGCGCAAACAGGAAGATGCCGGTTCCCTTGACCAGTGAGAAAAACATCGTCGAGGTCTCTGAAATGACGCCCACGAGCAGCCCGATCATACAGTTAAGAACGGCGGCTACCGCGATCACGACGAGGACATCAAGCGGCCGCGGACCGAAAGCGCGGTTTAAAAGCAGCGTCACCGCCGCCATGAATACCGAGAAGAGAAACCCCAGGATCCATTTGGCCGCAAGCACCTCGTTTGCCCTGGCAGGGCTGACCAGCAACGCGGTGAGCGTGCCCTTCTCTTTCTCCTCGACCAGACTTGCCGCGGGAACCCAGACTCCCGCCATTACCAGGGCGTAGAATACCAGCAGGGGCACCAGGCGGATGGCGATCGGCAGCCCGGCTTCACCCAGTTGCACGGTCTCGACCTCAACCGGGGCGGTACCACCCTCGAGACCGCGTAGCAGGTCTATGGCGGTAACACTGAGGATAATGCGGTTCGAGGCCAGGCTCTCACCGCCGATGTAGAATTCCAGCTTCGGCCGTTTTCCGCCCCGGACCGCCTCGTCGAAGCCGGCCGGGAGCACCAGCCCGGCGTCAAGATCATTATCTTCAACCTGTCTCTTCAGCTCCCCGGCGTCGTTAAGCAGGGTCAGCTCGATCCCCTCCATCTGCCGGACGGACAATGTGATCTCGGATTGAGCATGGTCAACTATGCCCAGGCGGGGTTTCGGATCGAAAAGAGAGCCGAAGGTTACCTGGAAGATGAACGTTAGCGCCACCGGCATGATCACGGCAAACAGAAAGAAGGGGTTGCGCGGCCCCAGTCTGAGATCCTTGCACAGTATGCTCCAGATTCGTTTTGGGTTCATAGCGACTCCACCTTCCTCTTCAGAATAAACAAACTCACCCCGTACAGCACTGCACCCCATAGTAGCGCATAGCCCAGCGCGGTTAAAGATTCACTCCAGCCGGCCCCATAGATGGTCACGTTCGCCAGCAGGTCAACGATGGGGTAGCTGGGGATCACCCGGACCCACGCGGCCTCGGAGCCGGGAAAGAGTACCGCAAATGTGGGAATCATCAGCGGTACGCTGAACAGGAGCGCATACATCAGTTGATCCAGAAAGTCCTTGCCGGCGGCGCCGATGAGCATGGCCACGCCGGTAAATAAAAGCGAGCCGATCAGCATGATCGTGAAAAGAAGCGGCCAGTTGGCCGGAGTGAACGCCCCCACCAGGGCCAGGATGATCAGTCCCTGGAGCAGGGCCAAACCGGTGCCAAAAATAGTCTTGGCGGCAAGAAAGTGCCATATCTTCATCGGGGTAACCAGCAGGGCGGTCATGGTACGCTGCAGCAGCTCTGTCGAGATAAGCGAAGCCATGGCATAAGTTTCGATCACGAGGACAAAAAAGGCCAGCATCGGCCGCAGCTTGTCGCGCATCGAGGCCTGCTCGCCGGTGCGGTCGGGGCCGAGGATGATCTTCTCTTCTGCGGGCAGTTCTACCGGCAGTTCCCGGCCGGTCACCTGGTAAGCGATTTCACGAACAAAGCTCTGCATGGCGTTCCTGATCTCTTCGGGCACGTTGGCATCGGCATACACTGTCACCGTGGTTTTTCCACCGCCGGCCACATCGGCGATGAAAGAATCGGGAAAGGCGATACCGATATCGAGCCGCACCCGTTGCGCATCTTTGGGTTTCTTCTCCCCGGCGGCCTTATCGCACAGAATCAGGCTGCCACCTTCTTTGGTGCGGTAAACCTCGAGTGTACCCGCGACGGCATTCTTCAGCAGTGCCGCGCTCTCCAGCTCGACCAGCTCCAGACCCTCCTCTTCAGTGAAATCCGCCTGATCAAGCTCCTGCAGCATCTCTTCGGGGACTCCCTGTTCGCGCAGCGCCTTCCTGCCCTCGTCAATTATGGTTTGCATCGAAGGTGAGACGGCTAAGGTAATCGTCTCGTCAACCGTGTCGGGTATGATCCAGAACAGGGCCCCGAAACAGGCCAGGCCGACCACGGTCAGGAAAATGTAGATCTTGTTCCGCCCGTAAAGCCGGAGATCTTTTTTCAGGATCGCGCCCAGAATCCCGCCAAATGATACAGGTCGCGATTGCTTCATGCTTCCAACCCCCTGCCGGTCAACTGGATAAAGATCGATTCAAGCGTGGCCTCTTCGGTGTGGATCGTCAGCAGGTCGGGCGAAGCGGCCAGTTCCGCCAGCCACGCAGTTGAGCCGTTGCCTTCCAATGGAATGTGCTCCTCACGAACATCGCCGTCATCGTCGCGCAACCGCACGCGCACCGCGCGCCGGCCATACTTCAGCTTGAGCTTCTCGGCGGTGTCGAGAGCCACGATCTCCCCCTCGTTGATGAAGGCAACCCGATCGGAAAGCTGGTCCGCTTCCATCATGTTGTGCGTGGTCAGCAATATCGCCGCGCCCCGCGTAGCTTCTTCCTTAATGGTCTTGCGTATAGCTGCCGCCGTCACCGGGTCCAGTCCGTCGGTAGGCTCGTCGAGAAAGAGAACTGCGGGCTTATTGATGAAGGCGCGCGAGATCATCAGGCGCTGACGCATTCCCTTGGAGAAGCTGCTGACGCGATCCCCGGCCCGGTCGGCCAGCCCCACCCGCCGCAGCAGTTCCATCGAATTGGGTTTCCTGATGCCGAAGAGCGAAGCAAAAAAGTTCAAATTTTCCAGTGCACTCATCTCCTGGTAGAGGTTCTTTTCTTCAAAGCAAACCCCGATCCGGGCTTGCAGTTCAGGGTCATCCCTGCCGATATCATGACCAAGAATCTGCCCGCTGCCGCCGCCGGGCTTGAGCAGCCCGGTGAGCACCTTGATCGTCGTGGACTTGCCTGCCCCGTTCGGCCCGAGAAAGCCGAGGATCTCCCCGGGGAAAACCTCGAAACTGATGTTCTTAACAGCCTGCAGGTCACCGTACCAGTAGCTTAAGCCTTTAACGCTGATCGCCGGTTGCGTCATTTTCTCACCTTCCTTAAAGAATTGCATACTCTTACA
>JBASYW010000066.1:0-9361 GCA_049277715.1 Dethiobacteria bacterium
GTTCTGCTCTGCGCCTCGCCGGAAGAGATATACCGGCGGGTGGGCGGATTGGTACGGCCGCTCCTTGCCGGCGAGGATCCCTATGGACGTATCGTGGAGCTGTTGTCCCGGCGCGAACCGTTGTACAGGAGTTTTGCCGCCTTCACCGTACTTACGGATGGGAAGGCGCCGGAGGAGATTGCCCGGGAAATATGCGCCGCGGTGAAAGAGAATCTCTGATATAGATTATAATTAAAAAGGGACAGGAGGATGCATCACTTGGGTAAAATCATGGTCTTGCATGGGCCTAACCTTGATCTTCTGGGGAAGCGTGAACCTGAAATCTACGGCCGCACCACCCTGGAAGAGATAAATGCATCGCTGGAGCGGTTGGCGGCGGATTTGGGGGTAATTCTCTCCATCCACCAGTCCAACCACGAGGGGGATTTGATCGATCTTATCCATGAGGCAGCGCAACAATGCAAAGGGATCCTCATCAACCCGGCGGCCCTGAGCCACTACAGCATTGGGTTGCACGATGCGCTGAAGGCGGTCGGCCTTCCCGTGGTGGAGGTCCATCTTTCCAATATTTTCGCGCGCGAATCTTTCCGCAGCAAATCGGTTGTCTCTCCGGCGGTAAACGGTATGATCAGCGGTTTCGGGAAAGAGAGCTACCTTATGGGCCTGCGGGCCCTGTATGCTCTGCTTTAACTGTATTTCCGATCCAAACAAATCAAGTGCAGAAGGGGGCGAGCCTGATCGTAAAACATAATTACATGCAGCGCATAAACAGGCTAAGAGAGCAGCTGGCCATCCACCGGCTCGATGCCCTTCTCGTGGTTTCACCGGCCAATTGCCTGTATCTGAGCGGGTTTAGAGGCTCCAAAGGCTATCTTTTGATCAGTGAACAAAGATCGTTTTTGCTTACCGATTTTCGTTATCTGGAGCAGGCAGGGATCCAGGCGCCCCATATGGAGATTGTGGAGCTGGAAAAACACTTCAGCGAAACCACGGCCGCACTGATCAAGAGCGAAGGGTGGAGCAATCTAGGGGTAGAGGGTGAGCACATCACCTATAAAGATTATCGGTGGTTGAAGGAAAGGGCGGGCGTTCCCCTGGAAGCACATCAGCAGATGGTGGAACAGATACGGGCGGTGAAGGATGCCGCCGAGATCAGGATAATCAGAGAGGCCGCCCGTGTGACGGACGAAGCTTTTGATGAGATCAGCCCTCTGATCCGGCCGGGGATCAGGGAGAAGGATCTGGCCCTGGAACTGGAGTATATTCTGAGAAAGAAGGGCGGAGAGGGCCCGGCCTTCGATTTTATCGTCGCTTCAGGTTACCGCAGTGCATGGCCCCACGGGATCGCCTCGGCGAAGAAACTGGCCGGGGATGAGCCGGTGACCATCGATTTCGGCGTGAAGCTGGACGGCTATGTATCCGATATGTCCCGCACGGTATATCTGGGCGCCCCGCAAAAAAAACATGAGGAGATCTGGAACGTGTTGCTGGAAGCGCAGCAGGCGGCGATAAAGGGTGTGCATGAGGGGGTAAAGGGGCTGGAGGTCGATCTGCTGGCCCGGGAGGTAATCACCCAGGCCGGCTACGGTAAAAATTTCGGCCACGGGCTGGGGCATGGCCTGGGGCTGGAGCCGCACGAGCTGCCCACGTTGTCCGTAAAAGGGAAGGAGACCCTTGTTCCCGGTATGGTCATCACCGTAGAGCCCGGGATATATATCAGTGATTGGGGCGGGGCCCGGATCGAAGATATGGTGCTGGTAACCGAAGAAGGAGCCGAAATCCTGACCCACAGCCCCCGGAATCTGGTATTATAGGTATTATAAACGAAGCAACAGTATATCTTAAGGCAAGGAGTGAGCTTAACGATGATTTCCACCAATGATTTTCATACCGGCCTCACCATCGATGTTGATGGGGAGATCTATACCGTGATCGAGTTTCAGCATGTCAAGCCGGGAAAGGGAGCCGCGTTTGTGCGTTCCAGGTTGAGAAATTTACGTACCGGCGCGACGACCGAGAAAACTTTTCGTGCAGGCGAGAAGGTGAGCAAGGCCCATCTGGAGCGTAAAGAAGTGCAATTCCTGTATCGGGCTGACGATGATTATTTTGTAATGGACACCGAGACATATGAACAGCTTTCCATCAACGCAGCGCAGATCGGTGAGAAGACGAAGTATATCAAGGAGAACGATAATATCTTTCTGGTCTTTTACGGCGCGGAGATTATCGAGGTGGAGGTTGCCAATACCGTGGAGCTCAAGGTTATCGAGACCGATCCGGGGGTACGAGGCGATACCGCCGCGGGGGGCAGCAAGCCGGCCACGCTGGAAACAGGCCTGGTGGTGCAGGTGCCTTTCTTTATCAATGAAGGCGATATTTTGAGGATCGATACCCGTTCGGGGAATTACCTGGAGCGGGCTTAGAGACGGTGTGCCGGGTATTTGTCTGTCAATTTATAACGTTTCTTTCCATCTATTGATTATCATCTTTGGTTCTGTTATCATACTAAAGACGGACGGTTGCCGGTAAAGAGGAAGATGCGATCCGCCGGATTAAAGGCCGCCGGCAGTATATGTAGTCTCTTTGGTGAAATAATATATTTATGCTGTTATATAGCGGGTATCGATATCATTTTAAAGATGGGAGGAAGGTCTAAATGCATGAAATAAAGACAAAGGTAGGTTATATCCGGGGTCTGATTGACGGGTTGGGGTTGGATGAGTCCAAAAAAGAGGGGCGCGTCCTGGTCCATATTGTTGATGCCCTGGAACAGATCGCCGACGAATTGCTGGACCTCGATGCGGGGTACGATGACCTGGTGGATTATCTGGAGGCCGTCGATGAAGACCTCATGGAATTGGAAGATAATTATTATGAAGAAGATGATGATTTTGATGATGATCCGGAAGACGGGTTTCACTTTGAATGCCCCAACTGTGCCAAGATGATTTTTGTACATGATGATGTCCTCGATGAAGATGAGGATCTTGAAATCCTCTGTCCCAACTGCGGAGAAGTTGTTCTGATCAATGAATGGGATGATGATTTTGATGGCTTTGATGAGGATGATGAAGAAGAGATCTCTTTTGATGAGGAAGTTATCGATGATAACGATGAGTAAAAAACTTTGGTAAAAATTTATGATTATTATAAATAATTTCCCCCTGTTTTCAGGGGGATTTTTTTATGGGGAGCGGGAGGCCGCTCCCTTTTCTCTGCCCCGCCCGGAACAAAAACGTGAAATATATCTTCCCCACAGATATTTTCCCCTGTCAAGGGCGGAAGCGAACCTCTGGTTTCTCCGGCTTTTTTCCACATAATTCTATGTTTTAAGCTTATCTCCAAAGCATAAATGCCGGGCGGATAGAATATTTATGAAAAAAAGAGAGAGGTAAAAGATGTCCCGAAAAGTGGTATCCGAACAGCTTATTCCGTTGTTGTCGCCCCTTTTGCGGGATCTCCTCTCCAAAGTCGAGCCGGGCCTGTGGAACCAGGTTGAGGAGATCCGTCTGCGTGAAAGGCGGCCGTTGGCCTTGAACTGGACCGGCGGGGAGGCCCTTCTTGATGAGGACGGCCTGGTGGTCCCCCACCGCGAAGCCGAAAACGCCTACATCGTCAGCCGGGATGATATGGATAAGACGCTGCAGTTGATCAGCAACTGTTCACTCTATGCTTTTGAGGAGGAACTGCGGCGGGGGTACCTGACTATTCCGGGAGGACACCGCATCGGGCTCTGCGGGGAGGCGGTAATGGATCGGGGACGGATCAAATTTCTTCACCACATCAGCAGCCTTAATTTTCGCATCGCCCGGCAGATCAAAGGGGTGGGGCTCAAGGTGATCCCTTTTCTGATGGATAAAATGCCCGCCGATCCTCCGGTGCGGGGAGGCGATAAGGATCGGAGGCGAAGGGGATCGGGCATCAAGGTCGGGATCTGTCATACGCTGATTATCTCTCCTCCGCAGGGAGGGAAGACCACTTTGTTGCGCGATCTGGCCCGCTGTTTGAGCGACGGGTTTCCGGAGAAGGGTATAGCGGGGTTCAAGATCGGGCTGGTGGATGAACGTTCGGAGATTGCGGGCTGTTATGAGGGGGTGCCGCAGATGGATGTGGGGATGAGGACCGATGTCCTTGATTGCGCCCCGAAGGCTGAAGGGATGATGCTGCTGCTGCGTTCGATGTCTCCGGAGATAATCATCACCGATGAGATCGGCCGGGAGGAGGACGCCGAAGCGATAGAGGAGGTTATCAATGCCGGCATCACGGTGATTACCTCCGCCCATGCGGCCCACCCCGGAGAACTTTCGCGGCGGCCAAGCCTGCACAGGATGCTCGGGCAGGGCGTTTTCCGCCGAATAGTGGTGCTGGGAAGAAGCCGCGGCGTGGGAACGGTGGAGAAGATTATTGACCCGGTTACGGATAAGGTGGTTTTCAACCGATGAACGGATGGATTTTTAAATTGAGCGGTGCTCTATGCGTCGTATCGGCATGCTATCTGTGGGGTGAATTCAAGGCAAGGAGCTTTACCTTGCGTTTACACCAGCTGCAGCAATTTCGCCAGACGTTCAATCTGCTCTCGGCCGAAATCTCATATACGGGCACCCCGCTGCCGGCCGCCTTCAGGAATATCAGCAGACGGATCGGCGGAGCGGTGGGAAGTATCTTCGAGCGGGCGGGAGGACTGATTTTAACCGGGGGAGACATCGGCGCCCAGGATGCATGGCGGAAGGCCCTGGGCGAAGTTTATCCGCGGTTGTTCATCAGCGAGGATGACCGCCGCATTGTGGAGCAGCTGGGAACCTCCCTGGGGATGGTTGACCGGGAAGGGCAGATAAAACAGATCGGATTGATACTCAGCCTTCTGGAAGATGCTCTGCACCATGCAGAGGAGAAGCGCCGGCGCAATGAACGGATGTGGCGCTACCTGGGTCTGCTGGGGGGGCTGGTGCTGGTGATCATCTTTATATAATACGGGATCTTTTGGAGGGGAAGCCATGGGAGGAGTTAATATTGACCTGTTATTCAGAATAGCGGGTATTGGTATCTTTATCTCCGTCCTGAATATTGTTTTGAAGCAGGCCGAGAAGCAGGAACAGGCGCAGATGCTGACCCTGGTCGGGGTGGTCATTGTTTTGCTCATGGTTCTGCAGCTGATCAATGAACTCTTTCAAACGATGAAGACCATATTTAACCTTTTTTGAGGGCGTGAAGCATCTTGGAAATAGTACAAGTAGTCGGATTGGGCCTGCTAACCATGGTCCTGGTTGTCATCATCAGGGAATATCGGCCCGAGATAGCCATCCAGATTGCCATTGCCGGGAGCCTGATCATCATCCTGCTCGTCATCATGCAGGTGGTGTCCGTCGTCCAGGTTATCACCGATATCTCGGTAGGGGCGGGGATGAATCTCATCTATCTTCAATCGCTGATGCGGATCATCGGCATCACTTATATTGCCGAGTTCGGAGCCCAGGTCTGCCGTGATGCCGGTGCCGGCAGTATCGCTTCCAAGATAGATTTTGCCGCCAAGGTGATTATTCTGGTTATCGCCATACCCATCGTGCTGGCGGTAATCGAGAGCATCATGCTGCTGGTGCCCTAGACTTCCGGTGCAAGGGCGGGGGCGGCAGCGGCGCGGTGGCCGGAAGCATTGCTGCTTTTCCTCAAGATAAAGGAGGTTTGCCGGGTGCAACACAGAGCGGCCGAATTTCGATCCATATTTTATACCGGCTTCATGGTTCTCTTTCTTGCCGCCATCATGGTTATCCCCTTGCGCGCCCATGCGCAGGAAGATGTGACCGGTGAAACGGAGGATGTATCCGAGATCGTTGACCTGCAGTTTATGGAGGATTACTGGAGGGAGGTGGAGCAGGAGGCCGAGGAGTATTTCCCGAGCATTCACTGGCGCGATGTCTTCGGCTGGTTCAAGCCGGGAGAGGGCGGATTCAATGTCCGGGAGATCCCCGCCGGGCTGGCGCGTTTTCTGCTCGGAGAGGTCCTGTTGAATGTCCGTTTTATGGGCAAATTGCTGGTCCTGGCCGTTGCTGCCGCCTTCCTTAAGAACCTTCAGGCCGCCTTTGAGAGCAGGAATGTCGCCTGGGTAACCCAGGGGGTAGTTCTGCTGGTGTTGATTGCGCTGATTCTGCCGGGTTTCACGGCGGCGATAGATCTGGCCGGGGATACGATCGACAACATGGTTGACTTTATCTTCTCCCTGATTCCGGTGTTGATGGTTCTGCTTTCGTCCCTGGGAAGCTTCTCGACAGCGGCGCTCTTCCAGCCCGTGGTAATATTCGGCATCAACTTTTTCAGCATGGTGATCAGAAATTTTGTCTTCCCCTTAATTTTTTTCAGCACCGTTCTGGCTCTAGTGCACAGTATTTCACCCCGGCTGAAGGTGGATAAACTGGCCAATTTTTTCCGAGACCTCTGCGCCTGGACGCTGGGGTTGATGATCACCCTGTTTATCACTCTCGTATGTGTAAAAGGGTTGACCGGGGTGATGGGAGATGCGGTTACCCTCAAGACCGCCAAATATCTGAGCAGCACGTTTATTCCCGTTATCGGCAAGGTTCTGTCCGATGCCGCTGAGACGGTGGTGGGGGCTTCGCTTCTTTTTAAAAACGGCCTTGGCCTGGCGGGCGTCATCGTGCTGGTTATGCTGGCCCTGTTTCCGATCTTGAAGTTGTTTGTTCTTTTTTTTATATACCGGATGGTGGCTGCCCTGGTGCAGATTGTCGGGGAATCGGGTCTGGGCGACTGCCTGACCGCCATGGGCAACAGTCTGATGCTCATTATCGCCTCGGTGGCCGGGGTTACCTTGATCTTCTTTATTGCGGTTGTGGTCATTGTGGCCGTGGGCAACCTGACGGTTATGCTCCGGTAAATCGGGTGGGCGGCGGCACGGATAGCCGCGGCTTCAGCCTTTGAAGCCCGGCCGGCCGGTATATTATGGGGATGAGGTGAGAACGGGGCCTATGCTGGAGATAATGGGAGATCTGGTCAGAACGCTGGTCCTTATCGCCATGGTCGGCATCATCCTCGACATGCTCGTTCCGGGGGACAATTACCGCCGTTATCTGAGGATGGTTATCGGCCTGATCATCCTGCTCATGGTTATCAAAGCCATATCCGAGTTTACCGGCCGGGATTTCGCCGATGTCTTTGCTATGGCGGAGTGGTCTGTAACCGATGACGACGATGCCGGCCTGATCGCCGATCAGGGGCAGCTTATGCTGGAGCAGAACCGGCAGAAGGCGGTGCATGAATGCCAGAGGGTACTGGGCAAGTACTTGAGAGACCGGATCAGCGATTGGGAGGGCTGGGAGCTGACCGATCTTGAGATAGTCTTTGATCATCAGCCGGCGGACGGGGGGCGGCCCGACGGGGCCCGGAATATATACGAGCAGTTTGAAGATATCAGCCTGATCAAAGTATTCCTGGCTGAACCACGTGAACCGCGCGCCGGCAATGAGCAGCTTGAAGGCGGCGGCAGGATCAGGATCGAGGCGATACCGCCCATCGATATCGGCGGACGGCCGAAGGAGGATGCTTCCTCCATGGAAGCGGAGGGTGACCATACGGTTGCCGAGCCGCAGTTTTTACAGAGCCGGATTGCCGAGTTACTGCAAGTGCCGACATCAAAAGTAAAAATTGTGATTGTTGCCCGGAACTGACGGGTCATTTCAAATCAACAGAAAGGGGTGAATGATGATGAATATCGGTCAGCGGTTCCGGACAGCTTTTTTTATGGAGGGCGACGGGGTAAAAAGTAAACTGAACAAAGGGCTGATCATTCTTTTGGTTGTCGGGATCGGTATTTTACTGCTCAGCTCCCTGTTCAAAACTTCGACGGAGCGCAGACAACCTGATCCGGAAAGCCGGGCCAACGAGGTGATGGGTATTCCGGGTTTGGACAGGAGCGGCAGCGAGATCGAGCGGGAGATAGCCGGCATCCTCAACAAGATAGAAGGGATCAGCAATGCCGCGGTCTTCCTCACCGTGGAGTCGGGGCCGGAGCTGATCATTGCCGATATCAGCGAAGGTTCCGAACGCAAAACTACGGAGGAAGACAGCGATGGCGGATCAAGGGAGATTGTCGAGAATAACCGGAAAGACGGCTACGTCATCTTGCGGGAGACGGGAGGAGGGGAAAGACCGCTGGTAATCTATGAACGGAAAGAACAATATCGGGGGGTGCTGGTGGTGGCCAGCGGGGTAGAGGATATGCGCCTCAAGGCCCAGGTAATCGAAGCCTTAAGCTCATTGCTCGGATTGCCGCATCATCGTATCGTGGTCCTCCCGCGCGGTTAGCGTGCCCCGGATAGATGGTTCTTGAATAATACGACCCTGCATATTAATTAAATGGGCCGGGGCCTGTCCCAAAAGCCCCGGGAGCCAAACAAATTAACCCAAGGAGTTGATACCCTTGAAAAAAGTCTTATGGATCATTACCCTGGTAGTTCTGGCCGGGGCAACCTATTTTCTGATTACCGGACTGCAGT
Source organism: Dethiobacteria bacterium (assembly GCA_049277715.1). Lineage (GTDB taxonomy): Bacteria > Bacillota > Dethiobacteria > DTU022 > PWGO01 > JAAYSV01. Next base: position 8,505 of record JBASYW010000066.1, read on the forward strand.
CAGAGATGAAAAACATTCAGGTAGTCGATGACGGGAAAGAGAAAGATAACGTGGATCCGCTGTCGGAATTGGTGGAGAAAAAGAATTTTGAAATTGAAGATGCCGCCGCTTTCTTTGCCGAATACCGCCTGGAACGTGACAAGGTGCGGGCACAGGAGAAAGAGCTTCTTGAGGAATTGATCAATAACGAGAAGGCCAGTGAAAGCTCACGCCGGGAGGCGGAAAAAAATCTGCTTGCGCTGGTGGATCTGATGGAGAAGGAACTGCTGCTGGAGAATATGATCAAGGCGCAGGGGTTTGATGACGCCCTCTTTTTCTACCGCGATGATATGGCTATGGTAATGGTCAGAACCGAGGGGATGAACGAGATCGAGACCGCCCAGGTTATCGATGCGGCTGCCGGAGTGGTCGGTGTTGAGCGTGAGTCGGTGCAGGTTTTAATGCAATATTGAGTAAATCTTTTGTCGGGGCGCTCAGGCAAACGTTTTTAGAGGTGTTTATTCAGTAAGAGAAGAAGAGGGAGAGGGCCCTGATATTCAGGGTGGTTTTTGTCATTCCTTTTTTATCTTGTCATTCAGAGCGCAGCGAAGAATCCCGGGTTTTTGGGCAAGCGCCTTCCTTTTCTTCATAAGCAACAGTAGAATATGTGGACAGGAGCAACACCGGGGGGGGTATTCCGTTCCGGATGATGGGTGGAGGTACTTGTAGTGGTTAAGATCCTTCGGTCGCTTCCGCTCCCTCCGGATGACAACAATTATTTTTTTGTCATTCAGAGCGCAGCAAAGAATCTTGAGCGGAGCGAATAGTATCATGCATAATCCTTTGTTCTGTCCTGAATGATGCTGAGGTTTGGGAAT
>JBASYW010000067.1:0-11100 GCA_049277715.1 Dethiobacteria bacterium
TCACTATGATGCGCGGACTACGGAAACAACCGTTAACCATCCTCTGAAAACCGATACATTCATGGGCATCTTTACCTATCGCTACGAGGAGAAAGAAGATTTTTATATTACGGGTTATGATGAGGGAGGGAAGATTGCGGAGCTTGTTTACATCAGAGGTCCTGTGCTTACGGACAGCAATTACAGGGAAGATTGGAGTCGTCTTAAAAGGGCCGTTGTTGAGCATGCGGGGCTGGAAGAAGAATTAGTGGCGGCCGGGGTTAGAGCCGAAGATTTTGTTACCTCCGAAGATATAAGAAAGATCATGGAACTTGCACAGGAGTTGACCTACGGCTTTGATCTGTACGAGAAGATCGGCTATTACGGGCATGCCTGGCCGGTACTGGAAGGCGGGCGGAAGGTTACCTCTGTCTTTGGCTGGCGGGCGGACCCTTTCGGCAGGGGCCACCGGGAGTTTCATACCGGAATGGATATTGCGCCCATGGTCAGAGGAAGGCCGGGGGATATTCTGGTGGCGGCGGCCTCCGGTAAAATCAGTGTCCGGGGCGGTTATGGTTCACCCCGCGGTTATTACCTGGAGATTGAAGATCGGGATGGATTGCGGTATCGTTATTTTCACCTTGATGGGAAAAAACCTTTTCATCAACGTGCTCTTACCGGCGAAGTAAAGGTTGGTGAGATTATCGGGTTCATGGGGACGACCGGCAGTTCCACAAATGTCCATCTGCACTTTGATGTTAGTTATCACGGCGAGGTTCCGGCCATTCTCAAAAATGTTAAATGGGTCGATGATGATGGCAGCAGAGATTTAAACCGCAAATTTATCCATGAACGATATTATATCTGTCCCTGTATATTGCTGAAGCATGTCGCTCCGGATATTGAAAACAGCTGCAATGCCCCAAAAACAATGTCAAGGGGGGACAGGTCCCTTGACATGATCCCAACGAAAAACAGACCCCTTGAAAAAAATTGTTTGTCCGATCATTTTTGATCTGTTAGCCGCATCATGTTTTCCGGCTCCGCCTTTTTGATTTATTTCTGCTGTTAGTGTTGATTGATGACCCCGGCGAGGCTATCCGGAACGAAAAAATATTCCGCTGCCGCCCGAAGAAAATCTTCTGCTGCAAATGAACGTTTTTAAAAAAGGAGATTATCAGCCAATTATAGAAATAATAAATGGGTGAGCAGCAGAAGAAAGCTGTTTTTTGATAACCTATTTTAAAGTTATAAATATACATATAAACGGATATGTATAACTTTACATAATTTATAACCATTCAAGAAAGGATTGATCAGTCTGATGGCACGAAAAACAAAAAAAAACATCGATAACGATTGGTGGAAGAAAGCAGTCTTTTATCAGATTTATCCCCGCAGTTTTATGGACAGTAACGGCGATGGTATCGGTGATATACCGGGTATCATCTCCAAGCTTGATTATCTTAATGATGGCACGCCCGATTCGCTCGGTATAGATGCCATCTGGTTTAGCCCTTTCTTTAGAAGCCCCGATAATGACTTTGGCTATGATATCTCCGATTTCTGTGATATCGACCCTCGTTACGGTACACTGGAGGATTTTGACCGTCTGGTCAAGGAGTGTCATAAACGTAATATCAGAGTGATGGTCGATCTGGTCGTAAATCATACCTCCAACGAACATCCATGGTTTCTGGAGTCCGGTTCTTCAAGGGATAATCCCAAGCGCGATTGGTATATCTGGCGCGATGGACGGGGACCGGATAATAAGCCTCCGAACAACTGGAGAAACAATTTTTTTGGCTCGGCCTGGGAGTGGGATGAGCAGACGGAACAATATTATCTGCATTCCTTCCTGAAGGAACAGCCCGATTTGAACTGGTATAACCCAGAAGTGAGGGAGGCGATCTTCGATGTGGTACGTTTCTGGCTCGATAGGGGGGCGGATGGGTACCGCCTCGATGTAGCTCATCATTATTGTAAAGATGAGTTATTGCGCGATAATCCTCCTTTTGTTTTTAGAGAAAGAGTTCCCGGCAAGGGCTCCTGGTCTGACCGTCGGCTGGAGTACAACCTGTTTTATCTTTTGGGATTGCCGGAGTTTCAGATCAACAGATACAACAAGCATCATCCTGAAACCCATTATATCCTTAAAGAGTTTCGCCGTATTCTGGATAGTTATCCGGGAAAGACCAGCGTGGGAGAGATAGAGAATGAAGATCCAAGAGTGACGGCCTCTTATTATGGGAATAACGATGAGTTGCATATGAATTTTTATTTTGAACTGATGTTCTGCCGTTGGCATGCAGATTCTTTCCGCCGGACCATCGACAGGTGGGAATATATTTTGCAGAATGACAAGTGGCCGGCTTACACTTTCAACAACCATGACCAGGCGCGCGCTTTGAGTAAATATGATACGGCCAACAGAGGGGATAAACGTGCACGCCTGATGGCTCTGATGCTGTTGACGTTTAGGGGAACGCCGTTTCTTTATTACGGGGAAGAGATCGGGATGAAGAATGCAAAGATTCCCAAGTATGAACTCAAGGATCCGGTGGGTTTAAAATGGTATCCTTTTTATCCGGGACGGGATGGGGCCAGAACCCCGATGCAGTGGGAAGATAGGTATGGCGGCGGCTTTACTACCGGTATACCGTGGTTACCCATTGGCCCCGAATTGGATGCACGGAATGTAGGAGTGCAGGAAAATGATCCGGATTCGCTGCTTTCGTTTTACAAGAAGATGATCTGGTTGCGCAAAGAATTGCCTTCTCTGCAAACGGGCAGTTATCGGAGTTTAACCAAAGGCGTACCTTACAACTGTTATTTATATTTGAGAGATCTCGGCGAGGAGAAACTGATCGTCGCCCTTAACTTCTCGGATATAAACAAAAAGATAATGTTGACCAAAGAAAATAGAGAATTTGATATCCTCATATCCACTGATCCGGCACGCATGGAAAAAACAACCGGGAATGAGCTGAAGTTGGGTCCCCTCGAGGGGTGTATTATAAAAATATAATCCGAGGATTAGGGTTGTTCTGCCCGGTTTTCTGCAACTAGCCGGGTTTATGGGCGGGAACATTGTTTGCACGGGGGCGCTGCCGCGTTCTACAGGTAGCCCCCCTTGATACATAGGGCGAAATATTCCGGAGGCAGCCCTTTAAAAGTGCTTTTTATGTTACGGCCCAAGGTGTTTTGCCGATCCGGGGTTGATGTTGACACCTGGTTTTTAGCGGTATTTTAACGATATTTTGGGATGTCTTTGCCCGGGGAGAGAACCAAAGGGCGGTGCCCGATAATATAAATTAAAAAAATCAAGATTTATCTTTAGCCATCATTAAACCTGCTGTAGCCGCACTATCTATACTCATCAAACCGCGATAATTTCTCTTAAAATTTTCAGATCAGCTAAAGAAGTAAAAGTAAGCGGAGGAATCCCTGAAAACCATAATTGTGGGGATATCTCCATCGCCGCCCGGAGATGTAAGGGGCAGGGCGAAATGCCGCTCTCTCCTAAAAAAGGAGGAATTAAAATGCTGGATGCTCTGATGAGTACGGAAGAGAAAAAACTTAGAGAGGAGGCCCGCTCTTTTGTAAGGGAAGATGTGGACCGAAATTTATTGATTGGGATGGATAAAGAGGAGATCTCTTATCCGCGGGAGTTTATCGAAAAGGCGGCGGTCCGGAAGTTGCTGGGTTTACGTTTTCCCCGGAAGTACGGCGGGAGAGGGTTGCCATGGACTTCAGAGATCGTTGTCCTTGAGGAGATGGGCGTTCTGGGGACGGCCCTGGCCTGTCTTTACTCCCTAGTCAGTATTGTGGGGGAAGCAATTGCCGTTTTTGGAACGGAGGAATTAAAAGAGAAGTATTTGAAGCCGACGATCGAGGGGAAATTGACCACGGCGGAGGCTTTAACCGAGCCGCGCGGCGGTTCTGACTTCTTTGGCACGACCACGACCGCACGCCGCGAGGGTGATTATTATATCCTTAACGGTCAGAAGAGGTTTGTGGTTGGAGCCGAGGGGGCCGACTACTTTTTGGTTTATGCGCGCACCGATCCGGATGGGCCGCCGCACAGATCGATCAGTGCGTTCATCGTGGATCGTGCCGAAGGTGTGAGAGCAGAGTACGTCTATGGGCTGATGGGTACCAGAGGCGGAGGAACCGGAAGGTTGGTTTTCCGCGATGTCCGTGTGCCCGCGCGGAATCTGATTGGTAAAGAAAATCAGGGCCGGGAAATATTCTACCGCATGATGATTCCGGAGCGGATGACCAGCGCCGCGGGAGCTGTGGGTATGGGCAGGGCCACGCTGGAAGTTGCCGCCCGTTACAGCACCCGCCGCAAGGCTTTCGGCATGGAAATTAAAAATTTTCAGGGTGTCAACTTCAAGGTTGCCGACAGTGTTTCCCGTCTTGATGCAGCACGCGGGTTGATCTATGCCGCCGCGAGGTCGGTTGACAGCGGTGATGATCCGCGACGTTCCCGGAGATTGGTTTCCGAAGCCAAGAAGATGTCCACCACCTACGCCTGGGAAGTAATCAACGATGCCATGCAGATGATGGGCGGGATCGGTTATACCAACGTCTATCCGATTGAAAAATTGCTGAGGGATACCCGTCTGATCATGATCTGGACAGGGACCAACGAGATTATGAATTCGATCATCCAGCATGAGTACTACCGTGAACTTTTCGCGGGACCGTCTTCAGCCCGCGACATCGAAGATGATGCCGCCGAGGCCGGTAAGGAGGAGGAAAAAGTTTACGAGTAAGAAAGTTTTATCATCTTATCATTGCCCCTCTATGATGCGGGAGGGGGAGGCGATTCTTCCGGGTATATCGGCTTTAGAAAAACAGGGAGGTGTGGTCAAAGAACAGCATCTCCCTTATTTTTTATCCCATTTATCTATTCTGCCGCCTGCATCACGGAGACATTTCGAGTAATTATTGAAAGAACCGATTAATATAATTAATTATTAAATTGTAAGGAACGGGAAAAAAATGATACGGTTTATCTCTTCCGGTAAAGGCCTGATCCTGTTGATGCTCTTGATCACGTTATCCGGCCTGTTCATGTATTTTCACCGTGCCGGGGATCAGCATTTCCAGGGCGGACCGGGGCGCAGTCCGGGGGCAGCAGAAGATCATTATCCCCAATATCTGTTGCCCGAAGGGCGGATTCCCGCCGTGAACGAATCTGAAGGGGAGCAGGCGGGGGATAAGGTGGCCTACCTTACTTTTGATGATGGGCCAAGTGAGAATACAGAAGCCGTCCTCGATATATTAAAGGAGTATGATATAAAAGCCACTTTTTTTGTTAACGGCCGGGAGGGACCTTTTGCTGTCCGCATGTACAGGCGGATGGTCGAAGAAGGCCATGCGATCGGCAACCATACCTACTCCCATAATTACCGGCAGATATACAGATCGGTTGACAGTTTTTTTGCCGATCTCGAAAAGTTGGAAAATTATCTTTTTGAAGTGGCGGAAGTAAGGCCAAAGATAATCCGTTTTCCCGGGGGATCAACCAATACCGTCTCCCGCTCGGTCGCGGGGAAAGATATCATGCATGACCTTATGCAGCTGGTGCAGGATAAAGGATATATCTACGTGGATTGGAACGTCTGTGCTTTTGATGGTTACAGACCGGCCCCCGGCCCGTCCACCATCATGCTGAATGTTTTGGGGCAGTCGGAGAACAGGAGAGTGCCCGTTATCCTGCTGCATGACAGTGAAATCAGCCCTACCACCCCCGAAGCGCTTCCCGGGATGATAGAAGGACTTCACCAAATGGGTTTCAGGTTCAAGGTCATTACCCCCGAAGCCGGCATCATCAAGTTCTGGTAAGGCCGTGGCCCTCACCATTCTGTGCCCATCCTGCTCCATGTGTTCAGTTCAGGCTTCCCGAGGGCCGTTTGTCAGGATCTATTCTGTTTTTGTAATGGCGGATACGGTTCTCCACGGAATGCTCCACGGTTAAATCCGGATCGAAAGCGGCCCACTGCAAACGCGGCAAGCGGCTCCGGTCTGTGCGGGAGATTACAGGAAACAGACGGACTTTGCGGTTCTGCAGGGCTCTCGGCATCTTCTCCCAGTGGGTGCCCCGATCATAGGATATCCGTTGCCGGATCGTGTTCTGCGATATCCAGTTTATTTTAAGGACGCTTTTATCGAACTCCAGGAAAGGAAATGTTTTTTCGGGGACAAGGGGGGAAATTTCAAGCGCCGGCATCCATTTTCTTGCCGGACCACGTCCATTTATAATCTTCCGGCTGTAATTGATAATATATCCTTTTCGGTAACCGGCACACCAGGTCAGGTGTAAATTGGCATCGGCATCTTCACCGAGGAAGGGGAGAAAATTGTTTTGCCATCCCGCCAGGACCACGGCTTTCGACCAGCGGTCCTCTGCCAATGTAAAAGTGCGGTGGCAGAGGGGGATGCGTCTTCTCTCCTTGAGGCTGTAAATGATATGCAATATATTATCTTTATCGACGATCGCATGTCCATGGTTGGTGTTCCTTTCGCCGCCGAAGTCGATTACCTTTGGCTCTCTCCATCTGTTTTCATGAAGACAATGATGCATCAGCCACCACTGTTCTTCTTTTTCGGAGGAAAGGAGGTAGATGAGATGCATGGTGCCCCGATAGTCGCCGATTAACTGCATCTGACCAAGCTGGCGTTCTTTCTTCTCGCGGTAAAAAAAATTCTCTTCCCATCCGGACCCCGTTCTTTTTTTTAATTTCAGGTTTCCTCGGCGGTCTGCTTCCACGAGGTACAGTATGTTGTCAGTGCCGCAAGCGGCGGTGTAGATATTGACTTCTTCGGAAAGTTTCTGTGAGGTGGACCATCCCGAGGAGGGGTGATAATTTTTGTAGCACAGCTCTCCTTTATTTTGGAGAAAAAAAAGGGTGGCCCGCCTCTCCTGTTCCATAACGGCCAGCGGCTGAAGCGGGAAAAAATTTTGATCTGTACGGAAATGCATCTGGTTCCTCCTTGAGTCAGGCAGTGTTTGTTGATGCAGAATTGATTTTTTTTAAAGCTGATCCCAATATATATATGAAACAATATTGCAGTTAATGAGCGCCTTTTTGTGTCATTTGCTATGGAAAGCCCTGCTTCGTTAACGGCCTCATCGGGCCGGGGTTATTATTTATTTTGTCATTCAGAGCGAAGCGAAGAATCTTGGGTTTTTGGGCAAGCACCTTCATTTCTCCATAAACACCGGCAGAATATGTGGCCGGAAGTAACTCCGGGCCGGGGTTATTCCGTTCCGGCTGATAAACACATTTTGGCCCGGGGAAGCACTTTCATTTATCATGGAGCAGGCATTGCATGGTAATTCTCCGGCATAGCGAGGAATATGGCACAGAAGGCGATGTGGGCCCTTTAAACCTGCCATGCCCGGCGTGTTCGGCGAGGGAATTGCTCTTGTCTTTATAATTAATTAAATGATATAATGAGCAAAAAATACAGGAGAAAGAGCACGTGGAACAAAAAGAAATTCAGATCGGGCTATTGGGGATGGGAACTGTCGGAGGAGGCGTTGTTTCTCTGCTCCGCAGGAATGGAGAACATATCCGGACCAAAAATGGAGTCAAGTTAAATATAAAAAAGATTCTAATCCGCGATACCTCCAAGGTGAGGGCAGTGGACGGACTGCCTTCCTCAATTTTTACCCGTGATGCCTCGGAAATACTTCAGGATCCCCGGATAGACATCGTTACAGAATTAATTGGCGGGATCGAGCCCGCCCACCAATACATGGACGAAGCTTTGAGGCGGGGGAAATATGTGGTTACCGCCAATAAAGATGTTATGGCCCGCTTTGGAGCGGAATTGTTGGAGACCGCCGGGGAAAATAACAAGGCCATCTTCTTTGAGGCCAGTGCCGGTGGCGGAATACCCCTGATCAGGCCTCTTCAGCACTGCCTCTCCGCCAACCGTATCGAAAGGATCATGGGGATTATAAATGGCACTACGAATTATATTCTTACCCGGATGAGCTTTGCCGGTCTGGAGTTGGATCAGGCCTTGCGGGAGGCTCAGGAAAAAGGTTTTGCCGAAGCTGATCCTTCCAATGATCTTGAAGGCCGGGATGCGGCTTACAAACTGATAGTCCTTTCCGGACTGGCCTTCGGCAGTTTTGTGCACATCGATGACGTTCATATTCAGGGCATAAATAAAGTTGCGGCACAGGATCTGCTCTATGCACACCAGTTGGGATATACCATCAAGCTTCTGGCTGTGGGCGAGAGGGTCAATGACGGTCTTTCACTCCGTGTTTTTCCCGCCCTCCTGCCCCTCCAACATCCTCTCGCTTCCGTATACAATGAATTCAATGCGCTTTTTGTGGAGGGCAATGCGGTAGGGGAGCTGATGTTTTATGGAAAGGGCGCCGGAGCTTTACCCACGGCAAGCGCCGTGGTATCCGATATCATCGATGCGGCACGCTGCCTTACCTATGGCCTGAAAAACGGTATGCCTTCCATACCCTTGAGAGATACCCGCATTGTTCCCGGAGATGAGATGTGCTCCAGCTTTTATTTGCGTTTGCAGGCCCAGGACCGGCCGGGGGTTTTTGCCTCCGTGGCCACGGCATTTGGAGATGAAGATGTAAGCCTCGATATGATTTTGCAGAAGCGCAGTGATGCGGGAACAGCCGAGATCGTGCTCGTTACCCATGATGTCCGCGAGGCCGATTTTTTCCGGGCACTGGACCATATCAGCCGGATGTCCCCTATCGGTACTATAAACAGTGTTTTTCGGGTTCTCAAGAAAGAGAACGGTGATTGATCACGCCGGCATGGCAGGTTTTTATTTTAGTCTCCATGGATACTTCCATGCTGTCCTGCCAATATCTTCTATACGTAACAGGCAGGAATAATTCCTACAACGTGGAATATAATATTAATTAACAGTTGTATATATTGCAGTATATAACCAAGAGCTGTCTTTAAAATACTTTTACAGGTGATCTCTTTGAATATATCTCCTCGGTCTTTCCGTCCTACATGGACGGAAATTAATCTTAACGCCATAATTCATAATATCCGGGAATTCCGGCGGGTACTTCCCCGAAAAGTACAGATTATGGCTGTGGTTAAAGCGGATGCTTATGGGCACGGGGCGGTAGAGGTTGCCCAAGCCATGGTCAGAGGAGGTGTGGACTGGTTTGCCGTTGCTTTTCTCGAGGAAGGCGTGGAGCTGAGGTTGGCGGGGATAAAAACCCCGATCCTGTTGATCGGTCCAACCCCTCCGGAGCAGGCGGCGGCGGTAATAAAGTATAACCTTACCCAGACCATATTTTCACGGGAAATTGCAGAGGCCCTTTCTTGCGAGGCGGTTAAGCACCATGCCGAGGAATCTGTTCATATCAAGATAGATACCGGTATGGGGCGTGTGGGTTTAACACCGCGGGATACGCTAAAATTTATCAAGGAAATCTCATCTCTTCCCGGAATCAGGGTCGAAGGGTTGCTTACCCATCTGGCTTCAGCCGACGAGGAGGATCTATCCTATACCCATCGGCAGATCAATCTCTTTAATGAGACGATTCAATCGTGCCGGGAAGCCGGGATAGAGATACCGTTGGTCCATGCGGCCAACAGTGCCGGCGCCATAAATGTACCGGAATCACATTATAACCTTATCCGTCTGGGTCTTTCCATCTATGGGCATTACCCCTCGGGAAAGATTAGCACCGATCTGGTCAGCCTGCAACCGGCACTATCCTTCAAGACGCGGATAATTTATCTCAAAGAGGTTCCGGCCGGGACGTTTATCAGTTATGGCAGCACTTTTGTGACGGAACGAAAATCGCTGATTGCCACCATTCCGGTAGGTTATGCCGATGGATACAACCGGCTTCTCTCCAGCCGGGGTCAGGTTCTGGTTAAAGGAGTTCGTGTACCGATCGTGGGGCGCGTCTGCATGGATTATACGATGATTGATGTTACCGGAATAAATGGGGTCCGGATCGGCGACGAGGTGGCTCTTTACGGCCGGCAGGATGAGGAGGAGATTACCGTGGAGGAGGTCGCCGATCAACTGGAGACGATCCCCTACGAATTATTATGTGCTGTCGATAAGAGGGTTTCCCGCTTCTATATGGAAGAAGGCAAGGTGGTATCTTTCCGTAATCTTCTCGGGCGCAACTTTTTAACCGGTGGCCCCACAAAAGTATCGGCGGGTATGGATTATTAAATTACAAAATGGTAAAAAGTAATCCATGAAGGGGTATTGATAGGGCCATTAAAAAGAATCTATCAAGGTGTAAAGGCATATTTTTTAGGGAGGTGTTTCTTTTGGCCGAAACTAAAAGGATAATGATTAGCTTGCCCCATAATTTGTTACAAGAGGTCGATGGAGTTGTTGCCAAGGAGAAACGGACCCGCAGCGAATTTATCCGTGAAGCGATGAAACTTTACCTGAGGGAAAGAAAGAAACAGCAAATTCGTGAAAAGATGGAAAGAGGATATCGGGATATGGCCGGGATCAATCTTTCTCTTGCCAGAGAATCCGTCGAGGCCGAAAATGAATCGATACGGATTGCCGAAGAAATGATACGCGGAGAGTGAAGATAAGTACATGGAGATAAAGAGAGGCTATATATTTTATGCAGATTTAAGCCCGGTGGTCGGCTCTGAGCAGGGTGGGATCAGGCCGGTCCTTATTATTCAGAACGATGTCGGCAATCGGTACAGCCCTACAGTTATTGCCGCGGCTATTACTTCGCAGATCGATAAAGCCAAGCTGCCCACCCACGTGGAAATCAGCGCCAAAGAATCCAACCTTGAGAAAGATTCGGTTATTCTTCTGGAACAGATACGTACTATTGATAAACAGAGACTGCAGAAGAAGGTGGCCGAGCTCCATGAAGATGTAATGGTGGATATAAACGAGGCTTTGAAAATCAGCCTCGCTTTGATTGACTTTTAGTTTACATAGCATACAGGTCCTGCCGATGAGCGGGGCGGGGTGATGGGTTGAAAAGGAAGATTATCGGCATCACCTGTAACCGGGAAGAAGATAAAGGCCGGATTTTTCTTGAGGAGGTATATCTTGGAAAGGTGGCCAAGGCGGGGGGGATCCCCCTGCTGATTCCACACC
>JBASYW010000068.1:0-5581 GCA_049277715.1 Dethiobacteria bacterium
CATCGACTCCATAGCGCGCATCACCCCGCCGGCAGTAATCAGCGGTATTCAGGTGGGATTGGGGGTATCACTGGCCATTCTGGGAGTAAAGATGATCTCCAAAGAGCCGTTGATCGGCTGGATTATACTGGTACTGATACTTATTCTGTCGAGGAGCAGGCGTATCCCGGCGGCAATCGTGGCTTTGGTGGCGGGAATCGCCCTGAACTTCATCCTGCATCCCGACCTCTCCCTCCCCTCAATCTCCATCGGGTTATCCGTTCCGGCCCCGGTATGGCCGCAACTGGCGGATTTTAACCGCGGGTTTTTCCTGGTTGCCCTGCCGCAGCTGCCCCTGACCATCGCCAATGCCGTCCTAGTTACCACGGCGGTCTCCCATAAGCTATACGGCCCTCAGGCCGCCCGGGTCAAGGATCGGAATCTCTGTCTAACCATGGGCGCCGCCAATCTGCTTTCCGCACCCCTGGGAGGCTATATGATGTGTCATGGCAGCGGCGGAGTTGTCGCCCACCATCGGTTTGGCGGCAGGACAAGATACACCTCCTATATCATCGGATTGATACTGCTGGCAGCGGGTCTTCTTCTGGGAAGTGACGGGGCCAAACTCCTGGCCCTGATTCCTGAAGCGGTTCTAGGCTGTCTCCTCTTTTACAGCGGGATTGACCTTGCCTCTGCAGTCAGGTTTACGGCCTCGCGCCATGACATATTTGTCATACTTGTCGTGGCCGTTATAGCTATAGCCGCCAATCCCGCGATTGCCTTTGTCGCCGGCTTTATCATCGCCAAAAGTATGGAAAAGGGATGGATCAGCATTTGATGCCGCGCCGTGCGCGTCCGAAAACCAAATAATTGTGGAGTAATTTCCACATCTCCCCCAGAAAGAGCAGCGAGAGCGAGAACCCGATGACGTAAAACCATCCCTCGGCATCCAGCGGCACGACATGGAAAATCTCGGCGGCGGCCGGAATCAGAAAGACCGTCAGCTGCAAAGATGCGGAAACCAAGACCGCTCCCAGAAGATAACGGTTTTTAAAGAAGTTTGCACCGACCACGGAACCGTGCAGCGAGCGGAAGTTAAAGACATGCACCAGTTGGCTGAAGGTGAGGGTGGCGAAAGCCATGGTCTGCCCTTTTTCGATCGATTCCCCGGCGCCGATCCGGAAAGCCGCAAGGGTGATAAAACCGATAAACAGACCGAAGGTAACCAATGACCGTATTGAATGGGTGTCGAAGATCCCCCGGCGGGGATTGCGCGGCGGACGCTTCATCATATCGTCCTCCCGCGGATCGACCCCCAGCGAGAGGGCCGGCAGGCTGTCGGTGACCAGGTTGATCCAGAGGATCTGAATCGGCAACAGGGGCAGTGCCCAGCCCAGAAGAATGGCGCCAAAGATGGCGATTATCTCCCCGACGTTGCAGGAAAGCAGAAAAAAGATTGCTTTTTTTATATTTTCATAAACCACGCGCCCTTCTTCCACGGCACGGACAATCGTAGCAAAGTTGTCATCGGCAAGCACCATCTCCGCCGCCTCCTTGGCCACGGCAGTACCTGTTTTACCCATCGCCGTACCGATATCGGCCTGTTTCAGGGCCGGGGCATCGTTAACCCCGTCACCGGTCATCGCCGTAATTTCCCCATTGGCCTTCAGTGCCTGAACGATGCGCACCTTGTGCTCAGGGGCCACCCGGGCAAAAACCTTGATCCCGTTAACTTTTGTCGCCAGATCCTCGGCGGAGAGACTCTCGATCTCCGTGCCGCTGATAACCTCCTCTTTTTGCGAGGCCAGCCCCAGCTCGGCGGCGATGGCCAGGGCCGTCTCTGCATGATCGCCGGTAATCATCTTCACCTTTATCCCCGCATCATGGCACATTTTAATGGCCCGTTTAGCCTCGGGGCGCGGAGGGTCATTCATGCCCATGAATCCAACAAAGATAAGCTCCTTTTCGGCCTCCTCCACCGGCATGGCACCGTTTTCGGAACAGGGACGGAAGGCAAAACCAAGAACCCGGAGAGCTTCTCCGGCCCAGATGTGATTGCAGCGGAGCAGTTCCTCTTTTTTTGAAGGGGTCAGCACCTGCACCCCTGATGGCCCCAACCAGTAGCGGCAGCATTCCAATATTTTGTCCGGAGCCCCCTTTGTAAAGAGCCAGTATTGCTTGCCTTCGAACTCTGCCCATGGAAAATCCGGATCTCCATGATGCATCGTACTCATCATCTTCCGGGTTGAATCAAAAGGATACTCCCGGATTCGAGGCAGAAGAGCCGCCTCTTTTTCCCGATCAAAACCCGCTTTTTGGGCCACATCCACCAACGCCCCTTCGGTGGGGTCGCCGATGAACCGGGGATGATCCCCTTCCGTCTCGGCCGCGAGCCGTGCATCATTGTTCAACAGGCCGATGGCAAGAAGTAAACGCAGATGGCTGTCTTGCCGCGGATCAATTCTCCGGCCCGAGCGCACAAAATCTCTTTCCCGGTCATGCCCTGCCCCGGCGGCAATGCGGATCGGGCCGCTGCCGCAGAAGGCTTGCCGAACGGTCATTTTATTCTGGGTCAACGTCCCGGTCTTATCCGTACAGATAACCGTCGCCGCCCCCAGGGTCTCCACTGCCGGAAGCTTGCGGATAACCGCCTGTTGTTTGGCCATACGCTGTACCCCCAGCGCCAAAACAATGGTGATAATCGCAGGTAAACCTTCAGGGATACTGGCCACGGCGAGGCTGACCGAGGTAAGAAACATCGGTAATATATCAATTCCCCGCAGGATTCCGAGGGTGAAAATGAGGAGGCAGAGGAAAATGGCCAGCACTCCCAAAAGGCGGCCGAAGCGATCCATTTTTTTCTGGAGCGGGGTCTTCTCCTGCGGGGCGGCTTGGATCATCCGGGCAATATGCCCGATCTCGGTTTTCATCCCCGTAGTGGTGACCTGTGCCCGCCCCCGCCCGCCGATCACCACCGTCCCCATGTAGGCCATATTCTTCTGATCGGACAGGGTCAGGATCTCCTCGGCAGTAAAATCAGCATCCTTCTCCACAGGAACCGATTCACCGGTTAGCGCCGATTCGTCGATATTCAGGTTTACGGTCTCCAGCAAGCGGGCATCGGCGGGGATATAATCCCCCGCTTCCAGCAGGATCAAATCACCGGGAACCAGTTCACGGGCCGGAATCTCAAAGACGGCGCCTTCACGGATTACCTTGGCGGTGGGTGCGCTCAGTTTCTTCAGGGCCTCCAGCGAGCGCTCCGCCTTGTATTCCTGGATTACACCGAGGAGAGAATTGAGCAGCACCACGATCAGGATGACCACGGCATCGGTTACTTCGCCGATTGCCAGGGAGACTACTCCCGCGGCGATTAACAGCAAGACCAGAAACTCTTTGAACTGGCCCCAGAACATCTCCATGATTGTAACCCTTCTCTGCTCCTGAAGTTCATTGAAGCCGTATTGCTTTCGTCGTTGCTCCACATGCGCCGGGGTCAGCCCCTGGGAGCGATCCGTTTCCGCCATCTCCGTATGGTGATTACTATTGGAGGCATGCCGCTTGATCATCTTTAACCCGCATCTCCTTTTAGATTGCTGCGTCGTAATAATGCTGCAAAAAATAAAAAACCTTTAACGGAAACAGATCATTTCCGTTAAAGGTCTGGCTGCTTGCGACGGCAAGTGATGGACCAGGTATCTCTACCGTGATGTTGATCCATCCGACAGGTTAAACCTGCCAGTTACTCCCCTTCCCCACCATTATAATCAACGGACAACCGGTGGTCAACCGAACCGCAATGTCAATGCCAAGGAACCTGCCCCCTTGACATTAAAGGGTATGGGTGACCCAGCCTTTTTTGTACATGATGCGCGCGGCAATGATCGAGATTATTGCCAATATAGGGGCCAACGCACCAACGGACAGGGAGGTAAAGGGGGTGATCGCCACCGCTATCAGCAGCGGAGTTAACGCCAGCTTCCACTGCTTCATGATCCAGTAGATCCCCAGGCCGCCAAAGAGGGCCGGCAAAATATGCTCGAAGGCGGGAGCCAGAGCCGGTGCGCTCAACAGCGGCGTCAGCGGCACGATGGCCAGCATCCCGACAATGAGAATGAGCGTCGTGACCATGGTGGAGACAGCCACGGAGATGGTGGAGATGATATCTCCTTCCTTGGTGGTGGGCGACACCCCGGCAATATCCATACTCATGACCGCACAAGGGATTTTAAGGTTGCCTATATTTCCTGAAACAAAAGACAGGTAAGAGGCGCCGCTGCCCAGCATAGGGGTAAAAGCAAGCACCTCTCCGACCGCTATGGGCAAAAAGATCACGGTGATATTTACGAGGCCCGAAATAATATTTTGCATGGGAGGAAAGATACGGTACTTCAGACAGATCAGCGTCGGTACCAACAGGATAATGATCAGTGCCATTACCCCGGAAATCCGGCCCAGACGATGCATCTTGTTCTCAAAATTTTGTGCGTTTCGTTCGTTGTTGTTCATGTTCCTGAACCACCTTTAGAGTATATTTGTATATAAAATAGCCAACGCCATCCCCCCGATCATGCTCAGAGAGAGGGCAAAATTGTTCAACCAATCAATCTTCCAGCGATCGATGACATATTTAAGCAACATCATGATCGCCGCGCTGCTGAGGATAGTGGCAAGCGGCACACCGCCTTTTACCAGCGGTTCGCCGACAAAGCCGGAGATCAGACCGAAAAAAAGAGCCGTAACCAGAATTTTTCCCCACTCGGAATCTTTCTGCTTTACGGCACCCATTTTGCTCAGATATTTTTTGAGGAAGAAGATACAGATTACCAGCCCCCAGATAATCCCCACAGTCATTACCCAGATCGAATTGGCAAATACTTCGGCGGTAAAACCTTCCCCTCCCAATCCGCTGATGCCCATGGAGCGCGCGCCTATATCGGCGGCCATCAATTCGTAGTGGACCGCGCCGACGACGGAAAGGCGTATCCAGGGAACGGGAAGCCCCAGAATGGGGGCCATGGCCATGAGCGACAGCAGGATCGGCAAGGAGGGAACTATGGAAAAAACGGCGCTGGACTTGACCGCGTTCCACATGGTCTTGCGATCAAGACCTATCCGCACCCCCTCCTTCCAGGCTACCCTTAGAAATATTACGGCCTGTAGTAAGACAAATAACACCACAAAGGCACCCATTTTAAATAGAAAAGAACTGTTGGCTATTTCCAGATAATCTTGCATCCGCAGACCTCCTCCTTCCAATTTGGCGGGGATCACAACCGACCCCCAAAGTTTGTACCATCTATCTATAATTTCTGGACAGAGATTCAGTTTCCTTCAAATTTAATGGCAAGCGCACCTGCGGAATGGTGAGCATAAAAAGGAACTCACTTCAAGAGAAAAAACAAAGAGCGTGCCGCACGGAAACGGTAAAAAAACAAAAAAACGGGTGCACCCCCTATCCTTTCGGGGGTGCACCCGGCATGATGGTAAAAATGCCATATCTTCCGGCCTAATTCATCATTTCGGCAGGAATATCAAAATTGGCATAGACATTCTGCACATCATCATTGTCTTCCAGCGCCTCCATCAGGTTGAGGATACG
>JBASYW010000069.1:0-5861 GCA_049277715.1 Dethiobacteria bacterium
CTAGCTCAGGGAGGAAGACGAAATCTAAAAAAAAGATAATTATTATGCACATGATCATCGATGCTCCGGCAAAAATTAACCTTGGTTTAAAGGTGCTATATCGACGTCCTGACGGTTACCATGAGATAGAGACGGTAATGCAGCAGATTGGCCTGTCTGATTATCTTCTTTTTCAGGAAACTCCGAATAAAGAAATTAATGTTTATACCAGAGGGTATGATATCCCGCAGGATGATAATCTGGTCTATCGAGCAGCGATTGAATTAAGAAAGAAAGCTTGTATCAATAAAGGCCTGAACATAACGCTATATAAAAACATACCCGTGGGTGCCGGATTGGGCGGAGGCAGTACCGATGCCGCCGCTACACTCATGGCTCTCAACAGAATATGGGATCTGCAGGCGTCATCGAACGAGCTGATGGTTATTGCCGCGGAATTGGGTGCGGATGTTCCTTTTTGCCTACGGGGAGGGACCGCCTTGGCCCGCGGCAGAGGGGAGAAGTTGGAACCTCTGCCCGCCTTGCCTTTTTTTTGGCTGGTACTGGCCAGGCCTTCGGGGCTTACGGTTTCCACCGGGCGGGCGTACGGGAGATTGCCCCATGCTCTGCCCTCCGGTGCCGCAAATTATGATCTATTGAGCGAGTACCTGAACAGAGGAGATAGGGAAAATATATTAAAGTGGTTGGCTCGGGATAGTATCAATATGCTGGAGGAAGTAACGCTCAAAGATAATATCCTGCTGGGCCGGTTGAAAAGTTTCTTCAGGGGGCTGGGATTGTTACCCTTGATGTCGGGAAGCGGTCCTGTAATATATGCGTTGACTACGTCTTTTAAAGAGGTGCATGCCGCGGCATTTACTCTGGAACAGGAAGGATATGAAGCCTGGATAAGCTGGACGTTTTGAGATCTTCTTGTGCATAACTAAAACGGGAGGGATTATTTTGTTGAATGTAATTATCTTGGCGGGGGCTACCCGGAAGGGTGATCTGGAAATAATGGAGAAGGTGGATAATAAGGCCTATATAAAGATAGAAGGACGCACGATGATCGAGATTATAATAAAGACCTTGAGAGAAGTGCAGGAAATTGGAGAAATCATCGTGGTGGGAATGCCCGCTGAGTTGGAAAAATTAAAAATTGAAGAGTATCGCTTTCAGGCGGTTCCTCCCCGGGGTTCATTTCTTGATAATATTGCGGCCGGGTTGAGCGAGGTGGACCCCGATAAGCCCTGCCTGGTCATCTCGGCAGATATTCCTCTGCTCTCCAAAGAGGCGCTTGAAGATTTAATTGAACGTTGCTCTCCTTGTGATCATGATTTTTATTATCCGATCATCAGCCGGGAGCATTGCGAGGAGAGTTATCCCGGGGTGCAGAGAACTTATGTGCAGCTCAAAGAAGGCACCTTTACAGGAAGCAATATAATGATGGTCAAGCCGTACTGGATTTTGGAGCAGCTTGATGATATCAATGTATATCTATCCTACCGGAAAAAGCCATGGAAGATTGTGCAGACTCTGCCCCTGATTTTTATTATCAAATTCATCATCAAGCGTCTGACGATCAAAGAACTGGAATCTTATTTATCAGGACTGTTTAAAATCAAAGCCCGAGCGGTAATTACTCCTTATGCGGAAATAGGAGTGGATGTGGACAAGCCCAGTGATCTGGAATTGGCTCGCAAGTTATTATCTAAAGAAAATTAATATATTTTGCATAAAATCTTGATTTAGCAGGATTATGGAATAATTTGTAGAAATATTATATAAATTAGCTTGCCCGGAGGTGTTAACATTTGGTTATTACCGATGTTAGAATTAGGAAAATTAACAATGATGGCAGAATGAGAGCGATAGTATCGGTAACGTTGAATGATGAGTTTGTCATTCATGATGTACGGGTTATTGAAGGCAATAATGGTTTATTTGTAGCGATGCCCAGCAAAAGAACACCTTCCGGTGAGTTTAAGGATATAGCTCACCCCATTACCTCCGCAGCCAGGGAAAAAATCGAAAAAGTGGTTATCGATGCCTACCATCAGGAAGTGGCGGCGGTGGGGGAGGCTGCCAAACATGAAATTGATGCACAGGAGGAAGAAGATAACGTTTTATAACGGAATGACTTATTTAATCTAATTATACCGGAAAGAGGAGTGATATTCATTCCTCTTTTTATTTTTGAAGCTTTTCTTTTATAAATAATATTATATAGTATTAATAGATTGGCTATAATTATCTTGATGGAGGTTATGGTTTATGAGCAGTATGGCGGCGATAATACTGGCGGCTGGTGAAGTTACCCGCTCGCATTCATTGCGGCCCCGGTTGGGGCAGATGATCTGTGGAAAGCCGATGGTTGAACATGTAACAGATAATGCCAATCTATTGACGGATAATTTAATTGTTGTGGTCGATCCCGGAAATGATGAGGTGCAAAAAGTGCTAGGGGCAGAGCGGGCACGTTATATCTGCCGGGAGCGGCAACGGGGGACCGGCGAGGCCATGAAGGCGGCACTGGCTTCTCTTCCTGATTCCGGATCGGCTCTGATCCTCCATGGCGATATGCCGTTACTTCTGCCTCGGACGCTGGAGAAAATTGCCCAAGTGGCCCGGGAGAGAGCCGCCGTCATCCTTACGGCAAGGGCGCCCTATCCATCCGGACGCGGGAGGATAATCCGTAAGGGAAAAGAAGATATTGGGGCCATAGTGGAGGAGAGAGAGGCCACGGAAGAAGAGAAGGCGATTGAAGAGATAGATACGGGTGTTTATTGTTTTGTGATCGGTATGCTTAAAAAGTATCTGCCGCTGATCAGGCCCCGGAAGACAGCAGGTGCATACTTTTTTGCCGATATCATTTCTCTGATGGTAAAAGATGGTCTGGAGGTAGGGGCAGTTATGACGGAAGATTACAAGGAAGGTCTCAAAATTAAAGATTTTTTACAGTTGGCCGAAGCGGCCAAAGTAATGTGCCGCCGCATAAATAGAAAACTGATGGAGGCAGGCGTAAATATCATTGATCCGGATTCCGTCTTTATAGATGCCGGAGTTGAAGTGGGCTGTGATACCGTGATCTATCCGCAAACGATTATCGAAGGTCGTTCCAGGATCGGGAAAGGTTGCCGGATAGGGCCCGGAACGCACTTGCGCGATGTTTCAATCGATGATCGGTGTACGGTAAGGAACTCGGTTGCGGAAGAAAGTGTCATACAGAAAGGGGCAAATATCGGGCCCTTCGCCTATTTGCGCCCCGGAACCGTGATCGGCGAAGGGGTAAAGATCGGCAATTTTGTGGAGGTTAAAAATTCCGATGTAGGGGCCGGGTCCAAGATTCCGCATCTGAGTTATATCGGTGATGCCGATATCGGGACAGGCGTTAATTTCGGAGCGGGGTCGATCATCGTAAATTATGACGGGCAGATCAAACACCGTACCAGCGTACAGAAAGATTCGTTTATCGGGTGCAACAGCAATCTCATCGCCCCTATCAGGATCGGCACAGGAGCTTACGTGGCCGCGGGTTCTACACTTAATAAAGATGTCCCTGCCGGAGCGTTGGCTCTGGGACGTGCTTATCAGGTTAACAAGCCCGGAATGGCAAAAAGGTTTTTAAAAGAAAAATAATGATTAAAAGGGAAAAAGGGATTTAATAGAGAAACTTAGGTTTGGAGTTTTTTTGTAAATGCAAAGGGGGAGGTTTCAAAGAAGTGGCCAGTAATGAAGAAGGTAATATAAAAATATTTAGTGGAACGGCCAATCTTCCTCTGGCACGGGAGATTGCAAATTATGTGGGTATCCCTCTGGGTAAGGCTAAACTAAACCGTTTCAGTGATGGCGAGATTACGATTTTCATCGGGGAAAGTGTCAGGGGAAACGATTCTTTTATTATTCAACCCTTATGTTCCCCCGTCAATGAAAATATCATGGAACTGCTTATCCTGATGGATGCCCTCAAAAGGGCATCGGCCAAATCGGTAAATGCGGTGGTACCCTATTATGGATATGCCCGGCAGGATCGGAAATCCAGGGCCCGTGAACCGATTACCGCCAAATTACTTGCCGATCTGTTGACCACTGCCGGGGCCAATCGGGTCATCGCCATGGATCTGCATGCCGGCCAAATTCAGGGTTTCTTTAATATCCCTTTCGATCATCTGACCTCGATTGCTCTTCTGGCTAAATATTTCAAAGACAAGCATATTGAAGATGGGATTGTCGTATCTCCCGATCTGGGAGGAGTTACACGGGCACGGCAGTTAGCCAATTATCTGGAGATGCCGATAGCGATTATCGATAAAAAACGCTATGCTCCCAATCAGACCGAGGTGATGAATCTTATCGGCGACGTTGATGGTAAGAACGCAATTTTAATGGACGATATTATCGATACGGGAGGGACAATCATCCTGGCTGCAGAGGCTCTGCTTGAAAAGGGGGCCAGAGAGACTTATGCCTGCTGTACTCACCCCGTCTTTTCGGGGTCGGCTCTGGAAAAATTATGTGCATCGGCCCTGACTGAAGTAATCGTTACCAATACCATCCCTTTGGGGGCGGAATGCCCTGAAAAAATAAAGGTTATATCCGTGGCGCCGTTGATCGGAGAGGCGATAGTACGTATTCATCAGCGGCGATCGGTCAGCGAACTCTTTGAATAATAAATTGACGTTGTGAATGGGCTTATTGTATACTATTCTTTACTATAGTAGACGCTTAAAATGACAAGGGGGTTTTTTATTATGGAAAGGATAGCCCTGGAAGCAGTATTGCGTTCCGGGCGTGGTACCAGGGGGGAGCTTAACCGGCTTCGTCAGGAAAATCAGGTTCCCGCTGTCGTTTATGGCCGCGGAAAAGAAACGCTATCCCTGGTGGTAGACGGAGGGGCGCTGCATAAAGCTCTCTCATCCGATGCCGGAGAGAACGCAATTATTGAATTGGAAATAATGAATGGAAAGAAAAAGGGTAAGAAGACGATTGAAACGGTGATGTTTAAAGAGCTTCAAAGGGATATTTTGTATAGTGAGCGGCTTCTTCATATAGATTTTATCCGCATATCGCTGACCGAGAAAATATCGGCAGACGTTCCCTTGCAGGTGGTGGGGGATATGGATTCGCCGGGTGTCAAGGAAGGCGGAGTGGTGCAGTTATTGAAACGTGATGTTCAGGTTTTCTGCCTCCCGGCCGAGATACCCGATTTTCTGGAAATAGATATCTCGTCTCTGGAGATCGGTGACGGTATCCTGGCTCAAGAACTGGTCGTGCCCGAGAACATCGAGTTGCAGACCGATCCGGAGGAGATGCTCGTCCAGGTACTCATGCCTCAGGAAGAAGAGGAAGAGGAAGAAGAAGTGGAAGAAGAAGCAGAGGAGGCCGCAGAGGTAACCGAAGAGGACGGAGAAGCTCCTGCAGAAGGTGAGAGTAGTAAAGAAGCAGCTCCGGAAGAATAAGGATCATGTTTCGGAAGAGGGAGAAGGCCTGTAAAAAATTAATTGTCGGTCTTGGCAATCCGGGAAAAGAGTATGAACATTCCCTTCATAATATCGGATTTCGGGTCATTGAGGGGGTGTCCGGGAAACTGGGCGGCGGTCAGGTCCGGAAAAGAGGTTCTTACCTGTATGCTGAAAAAGATTATCAGGGTATAAGGGTGGTCCTGGTTCAACCTCTTACCTACATGAACCTCAGCGGTAGGGCTGTTGCCGAAGCATTGCGGTGGTACCGGCTTTCACCCAAACAGTTAATGGTAATCTATGATGATATGGATCTTGAGCGGGGGGTTATCCGTCTGCGTCCACAAGGAGGAAGTGGCGGGCATCGGGGGATCGCTTCGATCATCGAGAATCTTGGCACCGAATGTTTCTACCGTCTGAGGG
>JBASYW010000070.1:0-2480 GCA_049277715.1 Dethiobacteria bacterium
GGCTTGAACTTTTATCATCATTAACTCCCTCATTACCGCAGGCTCTTCTGTGATATTACTTATTTTGATTACATTCACCAATTTATTCAACTGTTTTACAACCTGCTCAAGGGTAGCGACATCGCCACTAACCGTTATGGTCATACGGGAGATACCCGGATCAAGAGTCTCCCCCACCGCCAGACTGTCGATATTAAATCCGCGGCGGCTGAACAACCCTGAAACCCGGGCCAGTACTCCCGGCTTATTATCAACCAGTATAGCCAGAACATGTTTCATTATTTTTCACTCCCATCCATGATCTCATTGAGCGGACTGTTCGGGGCCACCATGGGAAAAACATTATCCTCCGGCTCAACAAGAAGATCCAGGACCACAGGCCCCTGCTCGGAAAGAGCACGGTTAATCGCCTGTTCTACCTCTCCGGGCGAACTTACACGTATTCCTGTTATCCCATACGCCTGTGCGACTTTGCAGAAATCCGGATTACCCGATAAGGTCGTGCTGGAATACCTTTTCTTAAAGAACAACTCCTGCCATTGTCGAACCATCCCCAGGTAACCGTTATTGATAATGGCTACCTTTACCGGAATTTTATAGTTGGCGGCTGTGGCCAGCTCCTGGATGTTCATCTGGAAACTCCCGTCTCCGGCAATACAGAAAACGGTAGATTCCGGCAAAGCAATCTGGGCTCCTATTGCGGCAGGAAAACCATACCCCATCGTACCCAGTCCTCCAGAGGAGATAAGCGTCCGGGGCTCTTCAAAACAATAATTCTGTGCGGTCCACATCTGGTGCTGACCCACATCAGTGGTAATTATCGTCTTGCGACCTGCAGTTAGCTTGGAAATGGCCTTGATAATTTCCGGTACCTTCAAAGAAGAATCCTTACCACCGGAACCGGTGCTCTCTTCTTTTTTCCAGCCTTCGATCTTTTCCAACCACGCTGCCGTCTGGCCTGCTTTAAAATTTTTCATCATCAATCTTTTCAATATTTTTTTAATGTCACCGACAATAGGGATATCTACCGCTATATTCTTGCCTATCTCCGCCGGATCGATATCGACGTGGATAATCTTTGCATGGGGAGCAAAGGAATCCAGACAACCCGTAACCCGATCATCAAAACGCATCCCCACGGCAACGATCAGATCCGATTCCATAACGGCATAGTTGGCCGCCTTGGTCCCGTGCATGCCCAGCATTCCCAAAAACAGTGGATTGCTTCCGGGTATCCCCCCCAACCCCATGAAGGTCAATGCAACCGGAATCCGCCCTTTCTCCGCAAGATCCAACAGATATTTGCTGGACCCCGAACTGATAACCCCTCCCCCGCCTATGATCACCGGACGGCGTGATGAAGCTATCGCCTTGGCCATCCGATTTATCTGGCCGGGATGCCCCTCAACTGTGGGCCTGTAACCGGGGATATCGACATTTTCCGGGTATACAAATTCAGCAACTTCATTTTGAATGTTCTTGGGTATATCTATCAAAACGGGGCCGCATCTCCCTGTAGTAGCGATATGGAAAGCCTCCTTGAAGATCCGCGGCAGGTCGCCAACATCCTTGACCAGGTAATTATGCTTGGTAATCGGCAGGGTAATCCCGGTAATATCGGCTTCCTGAAACGCATCGGTGCCAATAAAAGGGGTGCTCACCTGGCCGGTAATAAGGACCATGGGGACTGAATCCATGTAAGCATTGGCGATACCCGTTACCAGGTTGGTGGCGCCGGGTCCGGAGGTGGCAAAAACCACACCGGGCTTTCCGCTAGCCCGGGCATAACCATCCGCGGCATGAACGGCCCCCTGTTCATGACGGGATAATATGTGGTTTATGGACGAATCAAACAGGCTGTCATAAAGCGGCAGAACGGCTCCTCCCGGATAACCGAATACCGTTGTTACCTTTTCATGTTCCAGAGCCGATATCACCATATCAGAACCTTTAATCTTCATTCTCTATTCTTTAACCTCCAGTATCGCTCCCCTGCTTGCCGAGGTAACCATCTTGCTATAGCGATAAAGATAACCATGGTTGATCTTCGGCGCAGGCATAGTAATATTGTCCAGACGCTGCCTGATCTGTTCTTCCGGCACGAGAAGTTCCAGGCGCCGATTGGGGATATCAATAAGAATGGAATCCCCGTCTCTAACGGCAGCGATGGCTCCACCCTCGGCCGCCTCCGGAGAAATATGCCCGATCGCCGCACCTCTGGTGGCTCCTGAAAATCGGCCGTCAGTTATCAACGAGACCTTGGTTCCGAGCCCCATACCGATTACCGCCGAGGTTGCTGCAAGCATCTCCCTCATTCCCGGACCTCCCCGGGGTCCTTCATATCTAATCACGACTACGTCGCCAGCCTTGATCTTCCCTTCAAGGATAGCTTCCACCGCATCATCTTCACTTTCAAAGACCCGTGCGATCCCCTCGGAGTGAAGCATCTCCGGCGATACGGCCGCCTCTTTTACCACCGC
>JBASYW010000071.1:0-18445 GCA_049277715.1 Dethiobacteria bacterium
TCGTGCCGGTGGTAATTTGTTGAATCCGGCCATGTAAAGTGTTATACTTAATGTTGCCAAAGAGCAAATTACTTTGCATGGAGAGATGGCTGAGTGGACGAAGGCGCTCGCCTGGAAAGCGAGTAGATGGGGCAAAACCTCGTCTCGAGGGTTCGAATCCCTCTCTCTCCGCCATTTTTATTTTAGGTCGTGCTAGACGGGAAGGTAGCGGTGTCCTGAACCCGCAATCCGCTATAGCGGGGTTTAATTCCTGCCCTCGGGCTTTTTGTTTCCAGGGCTGCTTCAGGAAAGTGATGAAGAAGGTTTGGTCCTGTGCGGCGCAAGCTCATAAATCCCGTCAGGTCCGGGAGGAAGCAGCGGTAAGTGAGTCATTGCGGGTGCCACGGGGCAGCCGAACCGGAGTTAACTGCCTGAATCCCGCCTGGGGACGGAGTACAAAGGTAGGTGCACGACCTAAAATTATACCTTTCTTTCCCCCATCACTGCAGAAGGATTAAATAGACAGGAGGATCCATTCAAGGTGTCTTACCGCAGTTTGTATCGTCGCTGGCGTCCCGTAAAATTCAACCAGGTGGTTGGTCAGGAACATATCACGCGCATGCTACAGAATGCGCTTTTACGCGGCAATGTCTCCCATGCCTATCTTTTTTGCGGGCCACGGGGTACTGGAAAGACAACGGTGGCCAAGATTCTTGCCCGCGCTGTTAATTGCAGCAACCTTTCACAGGCAACCGAGCCCTGTGGAGAATGTTCCTCCTGCCAACATATCATGGACGGTTCCTCGATGGACGTGCTGGAGCTGGATGCCGCCTCAAACCGCGGCATCGATGAGGTGCGGGATTTAAGGGAGAAAACGCGGTATGTGGCTACCCAGGGACAGTATAAGGTTTACATCATCGATGAGGTACATATGCTTACCCACGAAGCATTCAATGCTCTGTTAAAGACACTTGAGGAGCCGCCCCCGGGCGTTATCTTTATCCTGGCGACCACAGACCCCTCCAAGCTGCCCGCGACGGTGATTTCACGCTGTCAGCGTCTGGATTTCCGTCTCTTAACTTTGGCGGAAATAAAAGAGAGGATAGAAGAAGTAGCCAATCAGGAGGACTGGCCTTTTGAGGAGGAGGCGCTCCTGCTTATTGCCCGGCTTTGTGAAGGAGCGATGAGGGATGCACTTGGTCTGCTGGAACAGGCTTATGCCCTCGGGGAAGGCAGGGTGATTATGGAAAACGTATATATACTGACCGGATTGGCGAAAGAAGAAGCAGTGGGGCGAGTGGTGGAAGCTTTGGTTAAAGAGGATATCGTGGGAGGTTTGACGGTGGTCCGGGAGATTGCTTTTGGCGGGAAAGATCTGTATCTGTTTCTTAAGGAACAGATGGTGTTTTTTAAGCAGTTACTGGTAGCACAGTCGGCGGGGTTTAAGGCTCTGGAAGATAAAAGATACGAAAAATATTTAAGGCAATACCGGGATATATTTTCAGGCGATGTGTTGCTGGAAATAATTACCTTGCTGCACAGAGCAACCGGTGAGATACGTTTTTCCGATCACGCCTATTTTATATTGGAAATAACTTTTTTAAATATGTTGAAGGCGGCAAAAAATAGTGCCGCAGATATGTCCGGGGAGCAATTGACGCGCAGGATTGAAAAACCGGAGGGAAGACCCACCCTTGCCCGGACGGAGCAGAGATCATCCGCTCAGCCCGCGGGCCTGTACGCGGGAGAAAAAAGCGGTGGAGCGGACACGAGGACCGAAACTGCGGAAGAAGTTGTCGTTGAAAAATCATCTCGGGCAAGCAAGCCGGAGAAAGCTCTTCCTTTCTCCGAGGAGCCTTCGATTTCTATGGAGCATTCTTGCACATTGGCTCGCCAACTTTATTCCGAGATAATCGGACTCTTGAAAAACGAGAAAAAATTGGCCAGCACATTGGCCCTGTTCGAGATGGTGCATCCCGAGTCATTGACACGCAAATGTCTTACTCTCTCGTATGATCATAAATTGACTTTTCTTAAAGATAAATTGACCGAACCGGGACGGTTAAAATTATTGGAGAAGGTTGCCGCTCAACTCGCCGGGCGGGAGATGCATATCAGGCTGGTGGCCGGGGCCGGGTCCAAAGCGGAGGAAGATGGTGAGACGGAAGAGGCGGACCGCGAGAAAGGTAAGACAGGGTCGCTTGAAGATATACCGGGAAGAATGCCGGAAAAAGAATTCCGGCCAACGGCAGCACCGGAAGAAGAACCACCGCTAGTACCGGAAGAAGAACTCCGGCCAATGGCAGCGCCGAATGAAGAACCACGTTCCGTGGAGGCAGAAGATAAAGGGCACCAAAGCAGTTTTTCAGAGAAAGAGCAGGCCAGGGATGAGTTTATATTTAATGAGGCTTTGAAATTATTTGAGGGTAAAATATTTGAAAGTGAAAACTAATCTATCATAAGGAGGTTGTCAGATGGCCGGTTTGGGGAAAATGATGAAACAGCTCCAGCAAGTACAGAGTAAGGTGATGAGATTGCAGGAAGAGATGGCGGAGAAGGAGATCGAAGCTACCAGCGGCGGCGGTGCGGTGCGCGTGGTTGCCAATGGGAAAAAGAAGCTTCTTTCAATCTCTATTTCACCGGAAGCAGTCGATCCGGAGGATCTGGAGATGTTGGAAGATTTGATTGTGGCGGCGGTAAACGAAGTTATGGATCAGGTAGATTCAATCACCGCCGAGGAGATGAAAAAAATGACCGGAGGGATAGAACTTCCGCCGGGATTACTATGATCCAAGATCGGTAGAGATCTAAAGGGGGCTGGAGATGAACTATCCACCAACATTGCAGAATCTAATTGAAACGTTTTGCCGTTTTCCGGGGATAGGACCCAAAACTGCGCAGCGCCTTGCTTTCTTTCTTCTGTCCCGGCCTCCGGGAGAAGTTGAGCAGATGGCCAGAGCCATGGTTCAGGCGCGAAGAAAAATTCGCTACTGTTCCATCTGTGCCGGTTTTACCGAGAATGACCCCTGCAGTCTATGCACCGACGCACGGCGTGATCAATCCATTATCTGTGTGGTTCAACATCCCCGTGATGTGATGGTCATCGAGAAGACGGGGCATTACCGTGGGCACTATCATGTTTTACACGGCGCTCTTTCGCCGATAGACGGGATCGGCCCCGAAGAGTTGAGAATACCGCTCTTGAAGGAGAGGGTTGCCGAGGGGGGCATCAGAGAGATTGTCGTCGCTACCAACCCCAATGTAGAGGGAGATGCTACCGCTGTTTATATTGCCCGCAACCTCAAGCCTTTGGGCGTAAAAGTAACCAGAATAGCTTTCGGGCTGCCGGTAGGAGGCGATCTGGAGTATGCCGATGAACAGACCATGGGCCGATCACTGGAAGGCAGAATAGAGATCTAATAGAGGTTTTTCAAGACAACTGATGAAAAAAAAGAGACTTATTTTAATTTCAACTATTATTCTAATCATCACCGCCTCCCTTATATACGTTGTCCTTTCTTACTTTAACTTGCTTCCTCGCAAGACCTACAGTGCTGAAGATTTTGGGATCGAAACCGTATATAGCAAGACTGATTATAACCGGAATGGTCTTGACGATTATACCGATATTTTGCGTGGGGCAAAGAAGGATGCCGCCAGAAAGCCACGCTATAGAAGTCATTATTACGCGGGCGGTTATCCGCCGAAAGATGAAGGTGTCTGCAGTGATCTGATCTGGCGGGCGTTTAGCAATGCGGGGTACTCACTGAAAGATATGGTAGATGAAGATATTAAAAAAAATTTATCCAGGTATCCACGCGTTGACGGCATACCTGATCATAATATTGACTTCAGGAGGGTGGCCAACTTGAAAGTTTTTTTTGACTACCATGCCCGGCCCCAAACTTTGGATCCATATGCAATTGAAGAATGGCAGCCGGGAGATATCGTCATCTTTGGAGAAAACTATAATCATATCGGTATTATCTCGGATAAGCGAAACGTCGATGGTATACCGTATTTAATTCACAATGCCGGGCAGCCGGTGCGGGAGGAAGATGCTTTAATCCGATGGTACAAGGCGCATGGAATTACCGGGCATTATCGTTTTGATTACCATCCCTGAAGTCGTGCGTTTCCCGGCTCATCAGGCGGAGTGATAATCTTGAAGAAGGCAGGTTTAAACCGGCCTTCTTTTATTATGGTGTTTTCTGATTCCCGAGGAATTAATTTTTATGGAGTGCATAGATATTATTAACGGGAGGGAAACGCCATGCGCTCCTTTAATCGATGGGGGGAAAAATTGTCCAAGCACTTCTCTCCGCAGAGAAAACTGGCGGAAAAAGAGGCTAGGGAGTTTATGGTTATTATAAAAAAGGCCCGGCAGGAGTGGGAAGATGCCCAAAATTATTTTGATCAGGTGGATGATTGCGAGCTTATTGATTATGCTGTTTATGCCGTTTGCGCCGCTGAAAAAAAGTATATTTACCTTTACAAGAAGGCCAAGAGCCGAGGTTATCTGGCCATGGTTCCGGATATGTATACGGATTTAATCAGTATGGGGAGTTGATCTTGATGTCAGACCTGTATATCAGCATCGCTTTAACTGCCATTTTCAGCATTCTGGTCCTTTATGTGCTGGCCAGGCTTCTTTATCATCCCCTGCGTTGGTTTTTTCGGCTGCTGGTGCATGTTGCGGGGGGACTGATCATCCTGGTTGTTTTTAATTTTCTGGCCTCTTTCTGGGGGATCTCCATTGGAATCAACCTTGTTACCGGCTTGCTGGTGGGGGTGATGGGGGTGCCCGGGCTGGTATTGCTTGTATGTCTGCAACTGATACTGTAAGATCATTCTGCTTATGTCTGCGCGCCGCAAGAAAAAGAGAACCTCGCGTTATTAACCGGGGTTCTTTATTTATTTTAAGAAGTTCCCGGAAGGGAGGAACTGCTATTCAAGTTTTGTGGGTCCGCCAAAGAAGGAGTTGGATAATCCTGACCCGAACTTATTGGTAATATCCATGCCCATAATTCCAGCAAAGGGGAGATTAAAAATGGAAGAAAGTTATGATGTTATTGTTGTCGGAGCCGGTACGGCCGGCACATATTTTGCCAAGTTGATGGCCGCTCGGGGATACAAGGTTTTGGTGGTTGAGAAATTGGCCAAGGAGAACCTGGGCCAACGGTTGGATATATTCCATATCGACGAAGAACTGTTTGAGAAGTTTGATGTGCCCGCCCCTTTGCCCACCGACGAGGATTATGTTGATGTTTTTAAATATGTAATCAGCAAATCGGCGTTTGATCAGTATCCCAAGCGGACGGATTACCCTTTTATAGTCATGCATCTGCCCTTGTTTCTGGCCAGGCTGGCCCGATGGGCGGAAGAATCCGGGGTTGAATATGCATATGAGACCGAGTTTGTAGATTTTATTTACTCTCGAGGCCGGATCGAGGGAGCGAAGCTCAAGCAGGGCGGCAGCATTTATGAGGTATCTTCAAGGTTGGTTGCCGATGCCTCCGGAATCTCCTCCACGGTGCGCCGTAAGCTCAAGGAAGGTTACGGGGTGGAGAACTTTGAGATTGGCCCCGATGATAAATTTTACGTAACCCTGCGCTATGTAAAACTTAAAAATCCGGAGGCCGGTCGGGTAACTTATACGACCAATTGGCCTTACTACAAGACCTGGATTGCTCCCCAGCACGATCCGGACGGGGCTATAATCGGCGTCGGTGCCAACTTTTCTTTTGAATACGCGGAAGAGATCTATCGGAAATTCATAGCCCGGATAGAGCTGCCTCCTCATGAACTGCAATATATTGAAAAAGGAACCACTCCCTATCGTCGTCCCCCTTATTCCTTTGTGGCCGACGGGTTTGTGGTGCTGGGTGATTCCGCCTGTATAACCAAGCCGTACAGCGGTGAGGGCATTACTGCCGCATGGGGTCTCTGCAGGATCGCCGCCGAGGAATTTTCAAAGGCGATGCAGGATGGCCGCTATCCCGACGCCCGAAGTGTATGGAATACGAATGTACGTTATCAACGGGGGCAGGGCGCCCAATTTGCCTACATCATGGCTACCCTCATCGGAGCGGTAAACAGCTCGGCGGAAGAAAATCATTACCAGTTCAAGAAGGGCATCGTCTTCAATGAGAAGGATATGACGGACATGAACCGTGATTTCGGCGTCAATCTGAGTATCGGTTCCATCATATCGCTCGTGCTTAAAATAATTGCCGGGGTTTTAACCCGAAACATCTCGCTCTCCACGCTCAAGGAGCTGCTAAAGGCGGTGACAGTTGCCGACAAGCTTCAGAAGCACTACGAAAGCTTTCCTGAAGATATCTCCGCCTACGAAGCATGGAAGCGGAAGGCTGCGGCGCTGTGGGATTCGGCAGGGACCATGGCTGATACCGCCAAGCGTTAGCCTGTCTAACTTAATCATTTCAAGGACGCCTGCATCTCCCTGATTATCAATGCCGGCAGATGGGCATAGTCTTCCGTCGGGAGATAGCTTGCCGCGTGTGCATCAAAAAGGATATTTGCCGCCGCGGGGAATTCCTCGTCGCCCTCATGAAGGATCAAATTTACGGGGACCCGGGGCAAGACGGGTATTACCATGCTGTTTTTCCCTGTCCGGGCATGGGGAAACCCTCCAAGGTTGGAAGCCGCCCGGACAAAGGCCGCAGCGGAATCCCCGAAAGCATTTAAAAAGGGGGTCATTGCTCTCTTCCTGAAGGGCTCGGCATAGATCTGTCCTCCCGGAAGTTCCCGGAATGATATCCATCGCCCCGCGAGCGGGGTTCCGTCTGCGGTATTCAAGTAGTGTAGGATAATGATAGTCTGATAAAGTGGCGCCTTTTCACCGCTGGAG
Organism: Dethiobacteria bacterium; assembly: GCA_049277715.1. Taxonomy (GTDB): domain Bacteria; phylum Bacillota; class Dethiobacteria; order DTU022; family PWGO01; genus JAAYSV01. Next base: position 6,851 of record JBASYW010000071.1, read on the forward strand.
AAAAAAACCTCCCCGGAAGGATAATGGGCCGTATATTTTTTATCCAATAATTGAATGGTAAATATCTTCGTTGTCTGATCATATTCTACGGCACTTTTGGATGCAATATCATGGGGTTCTCCGGCTGAAAAATGGTTGGCGGCATATTTTAGGGTTGTTTCCAGGTTGAGGAATCCCCCGCCTTTTTTGTGGTTCATTTTATTACCCCCTTGCCATATTTTTGGGCCTTTGATTTACCGGGTCAGGTTTATATTAACACAGACCCGTTTTTTAGGGCAATAAATGTGGTATGCTTAGAGAAGAAGATGATAGGGGGAAGCAACAAGATGTATCTGGTCAGTACTTGCCTGTTGGGGATAAAAAGCAGATATGACGGAGGAGATAACCTCTGCCGTTTTTTGACGGATAACAGGCACAGGATGATCTTGATACCCGTCTGCCCCGAACAGTTGGGAGGGCTTCCCACCCCGAGAGAACCTGCGGAGATAAGGGGCGGTGACGGGAATGATGTGCTGCGGGAGAAGGCCACGGTAACTACAAGGGATGGCGGTGACGTAACCGCCAATTTTATCCGGGGAGCGGAAGAGGTGTTGAAGTTGGCCCTTTTTCTGAAGGTTAAGGGGGTTATTCTTAAAGAGGGCAGTCCTTCCTGCGGTTATGGCCGGATTCATGATGGGAGCTTTACGGGAGGATGGCGGGAAGGGCATGGAGTTACTGCATCCTTGCTGGAAAAGAACCATTTTAAAATATATACAGAGGATAATTTGCCGCGGGTATAATTGACACTAAAAAAAAGGTTTGTTATGCTAACTTAAATATATTTAAATTTAATATTAAAAACAATGATGGGGGGCGTAATGATATGGTTCAGGAAAAGGTTATCCTGGAGGGGATAACTTTTGATGATGTTCTGCTGATACCGTCCAAATCTCACGTCTTGCCCCGTGACGTAAATGTTGCCACCAATCTGACCAGGGAAATCAAATTGAATGTGCCGATTATCAGTGCCGGGATGGATACGGTTACTGAGGCGCGTATGGCCATTGCCTTGGCACGCGAAGGTGGTATCGGGGTAATTCACAAGAATATGCCTATCAACAAGCAGGCGGAAGAGGTGGACAAGGTTAAGCGTTCTGAGCATGGGGTGATTACAAATCCTTTCTATCTCTCTCCCGACCACCGCGTCAATGATGCCGCCGCCCTGATGGAGAGATATCGTATATCCGGCGTGCCGATTACCGTGGGGGGGAAGCTTGTCGGCATTATTACCAACCGCGACCTGCGTTTTGAAAATGATTACTCCAAACTAATCGGCGATGTTATGACCAAGGAAAATCTGGTTACCGCTCCGGAGGGGACGACTCTCCAGGAGGCGCAGGATATATTGAGGAAATATAAAGTTGAGAAGCTGCCCATCGTGGATGCCGATTTCAACCTTAAAGGACTTATTACCATTAAAGATATTGAGAAAACAATCCAATACCCCCGTTCAGCAAAAGACAAGGGGGGACGCCTGTTGGCGGCGGCGGCGGTGGGGGTGTCCTCGGATATGGGGTCACGGGTAGAGGTTCTGCATGATGCCGGCGTGGATGTGCTGGTGGTTGATTCGGCCCATGGCCACTCCGCCAAGGTGTTGGATGCCGTCTTCAGCATCAAGGAAAAATATCCCGATTTGCAGGTTATTGCCGGAAACGTGGCTACCGGCGAAGGTACCCTCGACCTGATCAAGGCGGGCGCCGATGCGGTAAAGGTGGGGGTCGGACCCGGCTCCATCTGCACAACCAGGGTCATTGCCGGTGCGGGGATGCCGCAGGTAACGGCGATTATCGAATCTCATAAAGTGGCCGGAGAATACGGCGTGCCCGTTATCGCTGACGGGGGGATAAAATATTCAGGAGATATTACCAAGGCGCTGGCCGCCGGGGCAGATGTTGTGATGATCGGCAGCCTTTTTGCGGGCACGGAGGAGAGCCCGGGAGATTTCGAGATCTATCAGGGTCGCAGTTACAAGGTTTACCGGGGGATGGGCTCATTGGGAGCCATGAAAGAGGGCAGCAAGGACCGGTACTTTCAGGAACAGGAAGCCAAACTTGTTCCGGAAGGCATTGAAGGAAGGGTGCCTTACAGGGGAACGGTCGGAGATATGGTCTATCAGCTTGTAGGTGGTTTAAAGGCCGGTATGGGGTACAGCGGGGTAAGCAATCTGCATGAGCTAAAGACCAAAACAAGTTTTGTAAAGATAACCGGTGCCGGTCTGCAGGAGAGTCATCCCCATTCAGTACAGATTACCAAGGAAGCACCCAACTACAGTGTTTGATAAATCGGGAACGGAAAGATATCCTTTAATAAAGGCTTTGGAACAGCAGCTTGAACAGGTAAGCTTTCGTTTTCATGTACCTGCTCATCTGGCGGACCGCGGGCCACATCCGGCCTCTGATTTTGACCTTACGGAGCTATCGGGGCTGGACAACCTTTTTGAACCCGCCGGGGTGATCGCGGAATCACAGAGATTGGCGGCCGAATTTTTCGGGGCGGACGAAACATATTACCTGGTAAACGGGAGCAGTGCGGGATTGATAGCGGCGATATGGTCTTCCTGTCGCCGGGGTGAAAAAGTTATCCTGGGTCGTAATATTCACCGCTCAGCCATAGCCGGGCTGATATGGAGTGGGGCGGTTCCCTGTTTTATCCCCGTTAAAGAGCATATCCGGGGCATCCCTTTAAATATCGATGTGCCCACTGCGGAGGCGGTGCTATCGGGAAAAGGGGTTTCTTCAACGGCTATGGTCGTTACCAATCCTTCTTACTTTGGTATCTCTACCGATCTCGATGCTCTACGAACCATTACCGCAAGGAGAAGGATAACGTTAATTGTGGATGAGGCCCACGGCGGACATTTTATCTTTAGTCCCGAGTTTCCACGTTCTGCCGCCGTCTGCGGTGCTGATTTATGGATTAACAGTGCGCACAAGACCCTGGGGGCCCTGACTCCCGGCGCCCTGCTCCACCGAAAGGGAGGGCGGGCCAATCCGGCCAGACTTAAAAATGGTTTAAGTATGGTGCAGACATCAAGTCCGTCTTATGCGGTTCTTGCTTCGCTGGAAATGATCTGCAGAGAGCAAGAAGATGGGTGGAGAGAGGCGATCAGATTAAGCCGATATGCCCGGCAGCAGATAAACTCCCGGGGAAGATTTGTATGTCTGGAGGCCTCCATGCTTCCCACAGGTTTCTTTATGGACCCTTTAAGGCTTACGATCAAAGCAGATAAAGTGGCACTGAGCGGATTTCAGCTAGCGAAGATCTTGAAAGACGAGTGCCGCATCGAGGTGGAACTGGCCGGACACAATAATTTGGTAGCCATCATTCATCCCGGGCATCGGAAAGATGACATTGATGCATTGATTCTCGCTTTGAAACAAATAGGGGAACGTTATTATTCACCCGGTGGGACAGAGTATGCCCACGAGAGTTATCCCCTTCCGGACATGGCTCTTTCACCACGGGATGCTGCGGAATCTTCCTGGAGAGAGTTGCCCATCAGGGATGCGTGCGGCCTTATCTCTGCAGTTACCGTCTCGCCCTTTCCTCCGGGTATCCCGGTGCTGATTCCCGGGGAGGTAATTGCAAAGGAGATCGTCGAGCAGATCATAGCGGATTACAGCAGGGGCTACAACTTTTTGGGGTTGGGAGCAGACCCGTCATTACCGATTATGGTCGTGGATACCGATTAAGAAAAAGTTGGGGAGGAATTGTTTTGAAAAGGGGCTTGTTCTTAACTTTTGAAGGGATAGACGGCGCCGGGAAAACAACACAGATAAGGTTGCTGGAGGAAAAACTGGCCCGAAAAAGGATCACTTCCCTATTTATCCGGGAACCCGGATCAACGCTGATCGGGGAAAAAATCCGCAAGATTTTGCTGTCTCCGGAAAACAAGGAGATGGTGCCTGCAACGGAGATACTGCTCTATGCTGCGGCCCGGGCACAGATTGTAACGGAAGTTATCAGGCCGGCACTGGATGCGGGCAGGATCGTGGTCTGCGATCGTTATATCCATTCCAGCCTTGCCTATCAGGGGTTTGGCCTGGGATATGCACGGGATAAGATCAGAATGATCAACGAGGAGGCGATGGGCGGGCTCTGGCCGGATCTAACCTTTATTTTTGATATTGAGGTGGCGGAAAGTATCAGAAGAATCGGCCAAAAAGGAGACGGATGCGGTCGAAAAGATCGTATCGAACAGAGAGATTCCGAGTTTTACGATCGGGTGCGCCGGGGTTACCTTACTCTGGCCGCCGAAGATCCGGAAAGAGTGGTAATCATTCCCGCACATTTATCTATTGAAGAGGCACATACCATGATATGGAAGGAGTTCAAGGGGAGGGTTACGATTGGGATTTGAACGTCTGGTCGGGCAGGAAACGATCATCAAGGTCTTACGGCAATATATTGCCGATGACCGTCTTCCCCATGCATTGCTGTTTTCCGGCCCGCAGGGCAGCGGGAAGAGCACTATGGCTCTGTTACTCGCACAGTTTCTGAACTGCAAGGCCTTCGCCTCGCCCTGCGAAAGCTGTATCTCCTGCAACAATATTACAACGGGCCAACATCCCGATGTAGTGGTGGTAGAAGCGGAAGGCCAAAATATTAAAATAGATCAGATCAGGGCGGCTAAAAGAAGGTTTATTTATTTTACGCATGGTCCGGGAAGAAGGGTCTGCCTGATTGAAGATGCCCATAACTTGACATCTGAGGCGGCGGCTTCGCTGTTAAAGATTTTGGAGGAACCCCCCGAAAGGCTGGTGTTTATCTTGACTACGGCCTACCCGTCCCGGCTTCCGCCCACAGTTCTTTCACGTTGTCAGCAGTTTATGATGAAGAGATTGAGCGACCATGAAATGGCCGGCCTGCTGGCTAAAAGTTATCCCGCATTCTCAGCGGAAGATATTGATTTGGCGGTAAGATTGGGGGAGGGGATCCCCGGGCGTGCCCTGGATATACTTGGCGATGCGGAATGGGGAGCGCGCCGACAGGAGATCTATAAACTGGGGGCGAAGATGATTGCACCGGATCAGCCGGGGGCGGATCAATATCTGTTGGATGAGGCCCGGAGTTGGGTTGAACGGAAAGACCTTACTTATCTTCTTGAACTGCTTGCCGCCTTTTTTAGAGACGGTCTGTTCTGGGCTCTGTGTAGAGATCCGGCGGTATTGACGGATATAACGCGGCAAGCTTTCTGGGAAATGCAAAATATAAGCGCTTCCGCCCTGCTGGATTGTTTGAAAATAATTAATAAAACACGGCGGATGCTGTTTTCCAATGTGAATTTAACACTGGCAATTGAGAATGCGTTTTTACAAATCAGGGGGAGGATAGAAAATGTATAAAGTAATTGGCGTCAGATTCCGGACAGCAGGGAAAATTTATTACTTTGACCCTGAAGATAAACAATTAAAAAATGATGATATGGTTATTGTGGAAACATCCCGGGGACTGGAGCTGGGCAAAATAGTTGAGGAACAGAAAACCATCCGGAAAAAAGATGTGGTGCTTCCGTTGAAGAAGGTTTTACGCAAGGCTACGCCGGCCGATTTCTACCAGCTGGAGGACAATAAACGCAAAGAAGAAGAGGCTTTCAGGATCTGCCAGAAAAAAATCGCCAAACACAAGCTGGAGATGAAGTTGATCAAGGTGGAATATACCTTTGATCGCAACAAAATTATCTTCTACTTCACGGCCGAAGGCCGGATTGACTTTCGTGAGCTGGTAAAAGACCTCGCTTCCGTATTCCATACAAGGATAGAACTCCGTCAGATAGGCGTAAGGGACGAGGCCAAGCTTGTAGGCGGGGTCGGCCCCTGCGGACGTCCTTTCTGTTGCATAACTTTTCTGGAAGACTTCGAGTCGGTCTCTATCCGCATGGCCAAGAACCAGAATCTTTCTTTAAATCCAACCAAAATATCAGGCCTGTGCGGTCGACTGATGTGTTGCCTGCGCTTTGAGGCCGATACCTATGAAGATTCAAAAGGCGAATATCCGGCGGTGGGAAAACAGGTCATTACCCCTGACGGCGAAGGCCGGGTTGTATCTGTAAATGTGGTTAATAAAACGGTGCAGGTAGAACTGGCGGAGATGAAACGTCACCGTGAATTTCCCGTGGAGGAAGTGGAGTTGCTGGAAGAGGGGGATTGAGTAAAATTATAGAGAATGATCGGGGCATTCTTTATCTCTGTGCAACACCTATCGGGAACCTTGAGGATATAACCATACGTGCCTTGAATTTCTTGCGCAAGGTTGAAGTAATCGTATGTGAAGATACAAGAAGGACCCTGAAATTACTGCATCATTATGAAATCAAGCCCCGCCAATTGATCAGTTACCATCAGCATAGCCCTCCGGAGCGCATTGATCGTATCCTTGGATTACTGGAGCAGGGAAAGGATCTGGCTCTGGTTACGGATGCGGGGATGCCCGGGCTTTCGGACCCCGGTTCGGAGCTGGTTTCCCGTGCCTGGAATAGTGGTTTCAAGGTAACCGTCCTGCCCGGGCCTTCAGTGGTTCCCGCGGCACTTGCTCTCTCGGGCATGCCTGCCGACAGTTTTATTTTCCTCGGATTTTTGAATCGTTTCCCGCCCGGACGGCGGAAGGAGATTCTGCAAAAGTGCTGTCATGGCGAAGATACGATCGTAATTTTTGAATCACCCCACCGGATCATGGAAACATTGCAGGAACTGGAAGAGAGCTTCAGATCATGCGAAATTGTAATGATCAGAGAGCTGACCAAAAAATTCGAGGAGGTCGTCCGCGGAACACCTGCAGAACACCTCCGCCGCTTTCAGGAACATGAACCCCGTGGCGAACTGACGATGGTACTGGTCCCCGGCCCGACAGAGGAGGAGTCGCTCGGTGATCAGACGCTGTATGACGATCTCCGTACTCTTGCCCGTGCCGGAATTCCCCCCAAACATGCCGTTAAAGCCGTGTCCCTGCTACGAAAAGAGCCGCGCAACCGGGTCTACAAATTACAGCTGCACCTTAAAAATGAGGAGCGATAAGATGAAAATTGCCCATAAAAAAATAAGCAGCTTAACAAGTTGCTTATTTTTTTTGGTTTAAAAATTACTTATTGCTGGCTACCCATGATGGAGATACATTCTTTACAGATATTTTTCCCCTTATACCTGATTATATCATCTGCGTTGCTGCAGAAGATGCATGCCGGTTCGTACTTCTTTAAAATAATATTTTCTCCGTCGACGTAAATTTCCAGGGCATCTTTAACTTCTATCCCCAGGGTTCTACGGAGTTCAATCGGGATCACCACTCTACCAAGCTCATCTACCTTTCTAACGATTCCAGTCGATTTCAAAAAATATTCCCCCTTTTTTTACAAATACTCTAAAAATTATTATACCAATTACTGTAATCATGTCAATGCTTCACCCCAAAAGAAAATAATAAATAAATATTGTAAATCTTCCAAATGCCGGATGAAGCATGGTTGGTCCATAGAGCCTCTCAAGGGGGTGGGAATAAATTTAACGGTAAAACATAATGATAAATTAGCGTTTTTGTCATTGCTATGAAGTAATATTTTTATCATCATGATGATAAAAAACGGGACGAGAGTGGTTAAGATCCTTCGGTCGCCGGCGCTCCCTCCGGATGACAATGAGGGGCCGCTCCTTCCGGATAACAAACGGTGGGGGGCGTTCCTTTGCAGGGAAAGTTGCTTCGCCCTTCAGAATGGTACGAAACACTTTCATTTCTCATGATGCGGATGGCGCGTGAAAATTCTGAGCGCAGCGAAGAATCTTTTTTATACATCGGATGTTACTTCGGCCATATCAAGGGAAAAACAGATTAAAAGGTGGACCGACACACTAAATGTAAGACTCCGAATCCTGGCATGTTCGTCAAGAAGTGTTTTCTTGACACGAAGGTTGAGTTTGTTATAATTACTGTATATGTTTGGCATTTCTTTCTTCAGGATCAGATTTAATGATATCTTTTTAAAGGTTGAACAAATACTAAGGATATAAATTAATATAAGAAGAGGAATCAGGGAGGATATCCTTTTATGGATAAGGGCAAGACCTTTTATATTACTACCCCCATTTATTATCCCAGTGACAAACTTCATATCGGCCACTCATACACGACGGTTGCCGCCGATGCGCTGGCCCGTTTCAAGCGCCAGACCGGTTATGATGTGCTGTTCCTGACGGGTACGGATGAACATGGCCAGAAGATACAGCGCCAGGCCGAGGCTGCCGGTAAATCACCGCAGGCTTTTGTAGATGAGATTGTGGAATGGATCAAGGAGCTCTGGGGCGAACTGGGGATATCTTATGATGATTTTATCCGCACCACCCAGGAAAGGCATAAAACAGTGGTGCAAAAAATATTCAACCGTTTTTATGAAAAAGGAGATATCTATAAGAGCAATTACCAGGGGTGGTACTGTACTCCCTGTGAAGCCTTCTGGCAAGACAGGCAGATAGAAGAAGGCAGATGCCCCGACTGCGGGCGGGAGGTGGAGCTGGTCTCCGAAGAAGGGTACTTTTTCCGTATGTCCAAATATGCGGAGAGGTTGCGCTGTCACATAGAGGAGAACCCTGAATTTATCCAACCTCCCTCACGAAAAAACGAAATGATCAACAACTTCCTTGATCCGGGGTTGGAAGATCTCTGTATATCACGAACCGCTTTTAAATGGGGGATACCGGTACCTTTTGATCCCGATCATGTTATCTATGTATGGCTCGATGCCCTGAGCAATTACCTTACCGCCCTCAATTACCTTGGAGATGATGATAGCAAATTCCATCGTTACTGGCCTGCAGACGTGCATCTTATCGGCAAGGAAATCGTGCGTTTTCATACCATATATTGGCCCATATTTCTGATGGCTCTGGATCTGCCTCTGCCCAAAAAGGTGTTTGGTCACGGCTGGCTGATATTGAATGAAGGGAAGATGTCCAAATCTAAAGGCAATGTTGTTGATCCACGGGTATTAATAAAGAGGTATGGGGCGGATGCCATCCGTTATTATCTTTTGCGGGAGATACCTTTTGGCGCCGACGGGGTCTTCAGCATTGAGGCGTTGGTACAGCGTATTAATTCCGATCTGGCCAATGATCTTGGTAATCTCGTGAGCCGTACGCTGACGATGATCGACCGATATTTTAACGGTGTTCTTCCCGCGGCTGCCGGTGCGGCTGCCGGTGATGAAGAGCTGATATCATTGGCACTTCAGGTTCCGGCGAAGATGGAATCTATGATGGATAGGCTGCAGATCAGCAATGCCTTGGCTGAGTTGTGGCAGCTTGTGCGACAGTGCAATAAATATATAGATATGAACGCACCTTGGGATCTGGCCAAAAACGAGGAGGAGACAGCCGGAGGGCGTCTCCGGACGGTGATGTACAATCTGGCTGAAGGTCTGAGATTTATCGGGGTGCTGTTGCAGCCCTTTATGCTTGAAACACCACAGAAATTATGGGCCCAACTGGGTCTAACGGACTACAAGGAGGAACAGACCTGGGAAAGTCTCGGCCGGTGGGGAGGTATCAAGGCCGGCCTGATAACCAAAAGAGAGGAAGATCTTTTCCCGCGCTTGAACCTGAATGAGGAGATAAATTGGCATAAAGGTGACGAGGAAGCGGATAAGGACAACGCCCGGCAGGATACCGGTGAAGATAAACAAGGTTTGATCAGTCTGGATGATTTTCAGAAATTGGAATTACGTGTAGCCAGAATATGTGCGGCTGAGAAAGTGCCCAAGACAGATAAGCTCTTGAAGATTACGCTGGAGTTGGAAAACGGGAAATCAAGACAGGTGGTGGCCGGGGTGGCTTTAAGCTATACGCCACAGGAGCTGGAAGGGAAAAAGGTGGTGCTGGTCGCCAATCTGCAGCCGGTCAAGCTCAGGGGCATCTTGTCTGAAGGGATGTTGTTGGCGGCCGCTGACGGCTCCGGCAGATTGAGCCTGCTTACGGTCGATAGAGATATACCGGCCGGCAGCAAAATAACGTGAGGGCTATCCATTGATCGATACCCATGCACATCTGGATTCCCCCGATTATAAAGAAGATTTTTCAGCGGTCCTGAAACGTGCCGCCGCGTGTGGAGTAAGGGCCATCGTCTGTGTGGGAACAGATGAAAATTCCTCATTGCGGGCTGCATCCATAGCCAAGGAAAACCCCCGGATATGGGCAACGGCGGGGGTTCATCCTCATGAAGCTGTCCGTGTTTCTCCTACTTTCCCCCAATCTTTAAAAGAGTTGGCGATCTTGCCCAAGATTATTGCTATCGGGGAGATCGGTCTGGACTATTACAGAGATCATTCTCCACGTGATAAACAGCGGCAGGTATTCCGCGCCCAGATAAGAATTGCCCGTGAGATGAACAAGCCGGTGGTGATTCATTGCCGGGATGCCTACGAGGACCTCATGAAGATAATGGTCGAAGAGAAGATAGAACAGGTAGGGGGGGTCCTCCACTGTTTTTCCGGGGATGAGTCATTTGCCCGCAGAAGTCTCGATCTAGGTCTGTATATCTCTGTAGCCGGTCCGGTTACCTACCCCGGAGCGGATCGTTTAAGGGATACAATCCGTATTATTCCTCCCGATCGTTTGCTCGTAGAGACCGACGCCCCCTTCCTGGCACCTCAGCCCTTCCGCGGCAAGAGGAATGAACCCTCATTCATTTGTGCCACATACGATCAGGTTGCGGCCATTAAAAAAATATCCTTCGAGGAACTCCGGAAACAATGCCGCTGCAACTTCCAACGCCTGCTGGGCATCTCCCTTCCCTGATAACCCCATCAATTGGCAAAATAGTCCGAATAATTGCCGGGAGCCTTGTATATAATAAATGGACAAACGTTGCTACAGGAGGAGGGATAACCAGGCAGATAATGGCAAAATTTAGTTAGCAATATTTTGTATTTGAAAGCGGCAGGAAGAAAAACGGCAAAATTAAGATAAAAAGAGATTATTATTAATCCAAAGCGTAATCTTTTAAATTATTAACATATCTTAATAATAAATGGGGGGTTTGACAAATATTCTTAACAATTATAAGATGTTGCCAAACAGGGGGGCCTTGTAATGAGTGATTTACCCATAATTGAGGAACCTGGTACCTGTATTTTGGAAAGAACCAAAAATAAACAACGAAGGTATGAAAAACGTTTAAGGCGTCGGAGACGGCAAGAGATCAGGGAGAAGTATTTGGCACGTATTTCGGCCTGGTTGCCCCGCAAGTCCAGGATGCTTTTTTTTACAGGCATCGTTCTCTCCATGTTTCTGATCTATTTTGGAACGCTGAATACGGTAAAAATATATGTTGACGGCCTGCTTATAAAAGAGATTAGAACCGGCAGCCGTACCGTGGAGGAGTTAATGAATGAGCTGGACATGGAGATCCATCCTCAAGATAAAATTGAGCCTGCCATGGCTGATCTGCTGCTTGAAAATGAGATATACATAGAAAAAGCTTTTCCGGTAATTTTATGCGCCGATAGCAAGGTCGCTGAATTTTGGACTCCCCCGGCTACGGTCAGAGATTTTCTTGCGGAGGAGGGCATCAGAT
>JBASYW010000072.1:0-2218 GCA_049277715.1 Dethiobacteria bacterium
GCTGGAACATGCCCCGTAGAGCCCGATGAAGGGTACCTGCATGGCTAAAGCGGAAAAACCCGAGACCGTAATCTGATTAAGAAGGTCGCCCGCCAGAAAAAAATCCATATCTTCCGTTTTCAAGGCACCCTTACCCAGGGCTATATAGCAGGCTTCCTCCATCATCCGTCGTTCAGCCCTCTCGAAACTCTTTTCCTCGAGCTGGATATCTTCGTAGATCACATCAAAATCAGCCCCCAGCGGCCCGGCCCCTTCTTTGGGACCGGCAACCACCCCGGTATACGCCAGCAAGGGAGGATGGGCCAATAAAATACTGTGTGCTCCTATTTTCTGTGCGTCCATACCACCATTTCCTTCTAAAGTATAGCCGAAATCAAAGCAGCCAAAAAGGCGGTTACCACGCCATACATGATTATGGAACCGGCCAACATAAACATCCGGGTCCCGATCCCGGTAATGGTACCCTCCCTCTTGAATTCTATGGCCGCCGAGGAGACGGAATTGGCAAAGCCGGTAACAGGGACAGTTATGCCCGCCCCGATGTAGCGTACAATCTTGTCAAAAAATCCGAAGCCGGTCAGCAGAACCCCGATTAAAACAAAAAAAATCACCGTCGGATTTGCCGCCTCTTCACGCGAGAAACCCAGAGCTACAAAGATATCCTCGACAAACTGCCCCAACAGACATATCGTTCCCCCACCAAGAAAGGCCAAAATTACGTTTCTGGCCAGTGCCGGGCGGGGCTCTTTCTTTTTCACCAGCTTCCGGTATTCCTGTGGAGTAATCCTGAATCTATCCTCTACTGTATTTTGCATCTGTTCTACTCTCTTTTTCGCCTCATCTTTCCGGGCCTTCGCCCCCTCATTCATTTAACGGTCTTCTCTTACTCCAAAAGCCAGCTTGATGTTTGCCTTGTACTCGGTAATTTCACCGTTTTCGACATGACCGGTGATGTTTACGATCTCCACTCCGGTAATATTGTCTACGGTCTTCGCCGCATCCCTGACGGCATTGCGTACCGCTTCATCCCAGCTGTGCTGCGATTCCCCAACGAGCTCTACTATCTTGGCGACGTTCATCTTTACACCTCCTTTATTGCTGTTTATAATTTTGGGATATCCGGGCCATTAAATTTTATGGTGTATGGATAGTGCCTATCACCGCGGTAACCGGAAGAGACCTCCGCGGAGGCTCCGGCGACCGATTAAAGAAAATAAAATAAGTTATCAAGGCAATAAACAGAAGCAGAATAAAGGTAAATGCCAAGGTGGCCAATTTCACCTCCAGCCCCTTAATCATAATTTAACCCCCTCGTTTCATTTCCTGTCTCAAGCGGCCTTCTCCGCTTTTGTAGTATTCAACAAAGAGGCTGTTTTTATAACCTGTACGAGTGGAATTATCAGAAAAAATTCGGGTCAAAAGGCCATTTTTTCGATAGGGGGCATATCCGCCTTGCCCGGGGGTAAAAAAACATAAAAGGAGTTGATGGAAATATCTTAAATGTCTCTCTGCATTGTTTCTCTCATCTTCTGCAGCACTTTTATTTCGAGGCGTGAAACCTGTTTCTGTGAGTAACCCAGGAGAGAAGCCACTTCCTGCTGGCTCTTTTCTTTAAAATAGCGGTAAAAGATAACCCTTCGTTCCGCGGGAGAAAGGGATAGCAAAGCCTCCTTTAACCAGGTTCTTCGTATAAATTCTTCCTCCAGAGTCTGGCTCGATGGAAATTGGGCCAATTGCTCCGCTCCCGGGAAAACCGGATAGGGGTATTCAACCCGGATGGCCGCCTCCTCGGCGCTTACTCCTTTTGCCGCGGCAAGAGCGGAGAGGGAGCATGCCTCTTTAACGGAAGGGCCCCGGAGCAGGTTATGGCCCCGCCGCAGATACATCCTTATCTCACCCATGATCCACTTCACGGCAAAAGTGGTCAGTTTAACGCCCGCTGCGGGATCAAACCGTTCGATGGCCTTCAACAGTCCCATATAACCTACCTGTTCGAGATCATCGGCATCATGGAAGGTGCTGGTGAAGCGCCGCACCAGCCCTCGAACCATGGGGCGAAGCTTTAACAGCAGCTGTTCTCCGGCTCTATCGTCTCCGGCATGATATAGCTCCAGAAGCCGGTCAATTTCCATCCGCGTTTCCCTCTCCATCGGCATCTGCTCCTTGATCGGATTTCGGGGAAAGGCGCTTGACCATGCGCACGGTTGTTCCTTGGTCC